>DASVVD010000931.1:0-6691 GCA_036386715.1 Pseudoduganella sp. | reverse complement strand
GCCTTGCTACCGCGTGGTGATATAAGGCGCATGACGCGGTGCCGCCCCCACGGGGCAGCACCGCCTTCATCACAATGCGCGATACCTGAAATCGCGCAGCGTGGCAAAGCCCTTGCCGGCGCTGTAGATGCCCACCTTCAGGCTGAGGAAGCCGCCGAAGACATTGTGGTGGATGCCCGAGACTTCCATGCGCAGGCCGTGCAGCAGCCAGGTCGCGCCGCCATCGTAGGAGTAATGGAACGTCACCACGTTCTCCACGTTGGTCAGCCGCACGCGCACAGTCTTCGTGGCGCGTTTCACCCGCATCCACGGCTGTTCTTCGGCATATTCCCAGGTCTTGATGGCCTCCGGCGTGAAGCCCACGCCGATGAACGCCTTGTGGTTGTAGAACAGCAGCAGGCCGGCTTCCGCATCGCCTTCCAGTTCGAGCGTGAGTTCGGCCTGGTATGAACGGTCGCCGACGCCGCAGGTCAGCGGCGGGCTGTCCGCCGGCGACGCGCCCTTGCCCTGGATGCGCAAGCCGGGCTTCAGGTATTGCACGCGGCGCATCTCGTCCGGTGCCGGGTCGTGGAAGCTCCACTGCACGCCGAAACGGTCGCGCGTGAAATCGTCCGACAGCGGCTGGCCACTGGCACTTGCCTTGATCGCCTTGCCATCCCTGCCGCGCGGCTTCGGCAGTGGTTTCGACAGGTCGCCGCCCCTGGCGCGGAACCAGCCGTCGGCGGTCCATTCCATCGGTTCGAGCAGCGTCTGGCGGCCCAGCGTGCGATAGCCGTTTTCGTAGCCGTGATAGACCAGCCACCAGTCGCCGGCCGGGCCTTCCACGGGCGTGGCATGGCCGCGCGACCACCATGGCTCCGTTGTATCCATGGTGCGCACCAGCGGGTTGTGCGGGCAGTGTTCCCACGGACCATGGATCGATTTCGACCGCGCGGCGATCACCATGTGGCCGGTGACCGGCCCGGCGGTACCGCCGACCGCCGTGACGAGATAGAACCAGTCGCCATGACGCAGCAGTTTCGGGCCTTCCGGCGCGAAGTTCTCCGTTACCCAGTCTTCCGGATAGCGCCACGGTTTGTAGGCGTCTTCGAGCTTGCCGTCGGTGGCCAGGCCATCGTCGGCCAGGCGGATGCGGCGGATGCCGTTGACGAACAGGTAGCGCTTGCCATCCTCGCCCACGATGTGGCCGGGATCGATGCAGCCGGCGATCCCGAGGTCGACCGGGTCGCTCCACGGGCCCTCGATGCGGTCGGCCCAGATCGCGTAGATCGACCAGGTATTGCCGTCCGGCGCGGCGGGGATGTAGATGAAGTAGCGGCCGTCGTGCTTGCACAGGTCCAGCGCCCAGATCGTGCCGAGCGGTTTCGTCAGCGCCGGGCCCACTGGGGCCCAGTTCACCAGGTCGGTCGAATGCCAGATCACGATGCCGGGGTAGGAAAAGAACGACGAAAAGGTCATGTAGTAATCCTTGCCGTCCTTCAGGATCGTGGGATCCGGATGGTCGCCCGAAATGATCGGATTGATATAGGTGCCGTCGCCCAGGTCGGCCTTGCGCTGGCCTTCGATGCCTCGGGCCCATTGCGCCGGCAGCGGTGCCGGCGCACCTGGCGGCCGGGCCGATGGCTGGCCGAATACCCGCGCAGCGGGCAGGGCGGCGGTGCCGGCGAGAATCGTCTTGAATGCGTTGCGGCGCGCGTGGTTCTTCACTTCGGTCTCCCGTTGATTGCCTGTTGTCGAGCTGACAGGAGAATAAATGAAAACGTTTTCACGGGCAATGTGAAAACGGGCAAGGAGTGCAATGGTTTTGTGGCGGATGTGCCATGGCGCCGGTGTGGCAGGCCGTGTTAACGGCCGGGTCCGTGTCATGGTGCCTGACCCCATGACACGGACCCGGCAATAAAGAAACGCGCGGTCGAAGCCGCGCGTTTTCAGGGAGAGGGCGTTAAAACCGCTCAGTCTTCCTTGCGCAGGTGCGGGAACAGCAGCACGTCGCGGATGTTCGGCGAGTCGGTCAGCAGCATGATCAGGCGATCGATGCCGATGCCGCAGCCGCCGGCCGGCGGCATGCCGTATTCCAGCGCGCGGATGTAGTCGGCATCGTAGAACATCGCTTCGTCGTCGCCGGCTTCCTTGGCGGCCACCTGGGCCAGGAAACGGGCCGACTGGTCTTCAGCGTCGTTCAGCTCGGAGAAGCCGTTGGCGATCTCGCGGCCCACCATGAACAGCTCGAAGCGCTCGGTGATGCCCTTGCGGGTGTCCGAGGCGCGCGCCAGCGGCGACACTTCTTCCGGGTAGTCGATGATGAACGTCGGCTCCCACAGCTGCGCCTCGGCGGTTTCCTCGAACAGCGCCAGTTGCAGCGCGCCCAGGCCCGAGTGGGCATGCGGCTTGACGCCGAACTTCTTCAGTTCCGCCTTGATGAACTCGGCGTCGTCCAGCTGCTCGTTCGTGTAGTGCGGCGCGAACTTGTTGATCGCGCCCACGATCGTCAGGCGGTGGAACGGCTTCGACAGGTCCAGCTCGCGGCCGCCGTACGTGAGCACGGCGGAGCCATGCGCGTCGGTGGCGGCCTGGCGGATCACGGCTTCGGTGAAATTCATGATCCACTGGTAGTCCGTGTACGCCGCGTAGAATTCCATCATCGTGAACTCGGGGTTGTGACGGATCGACACGCCCTCGTTGCGGAAGTTGCGGTTGATCTCGAACACGCGATCGAAGCCGCCCACGACCAGGCGCTTCAGGTACAGCTCCGGCGCGATACGCAGGAACATCTGCATGTCCAGCGCGTTATGGTGCGTGATGAACGGTTTCGCTGCCGCGCCGCCGGGGATGGTGTGCAGCATCGGCGTTTCGACTTCCATGAACTCGTTGTCCTGCATGAAGCGGCGGATCGACGAGATGGCGGCGGTGCGGGCCTTGAACGTGCGGCGGGTTTCCTCGTTCATGATCAGGTCCACGTAGCGCTGGCGGTACTTGGTTTCCTGGTCGGCCAGGCCGTGGAATTTATCGGGCAGCGGGCGCAGCGACTTGGTGATCAGGCGCAGTTCGGTCACCTTGATCGTCAGCTCGTCGGTCTTGGTCTTGAACAGCGTGCCTTTCACGCCCAGGATATCGCCCAGGTCGTAGCTGCGCAGCGCTTCCATGGCCGCTTCGCCGGTGGCATCGAGCGTCGCGTAGATCTGGATGCGGCCATCGCAGGCCTTGCCGGACGAATCCTGCAGTGTCGCGAACGCGGCCTTCTTGCCGGCTTCGCGCATGAGCATCATGCGCCCGGCCAGCACCACGGCCACCGGCTGCGCTTCGAGTTCCTCGCGCGACTTGCCGGCATATTGCTCCTGCAGGTCGGCCGCCTTGTGTTCCGGGCGGAAGTCGTTCGGGAAGGCGACGCCCTTTTCACGCAGCGCGGCCAGCTTGGCGCGGCGCTCGGCGATGATCTTGTTGTCGTCCTGGCCCGGTACCTGGTCCTGGGTTTCCGCTTGGTTTTCGATCGTCATGGTTACTGTGCTTGTTGAATGGTGTGGATGGCAGCCGGGCGGCCGGCGAACAGCGCTTCGATGTCGAGCTCCGAGAAGTCCCGTGCGATGCAGATCACGTTGTCGAATTCGGCGAACGCCTCGGCCGGCAGCGTGGTGGTCAGCACCACGGCGCGCATGCCGGCACGGCGCGCGGCTTCCACGCCCAGCGGGGCATCCTCGAACACGATGCAGTGTTCCGGCGCGGTGCCGCAGCGCTCGGCCGCAAGCAGGAACACGTCGGGATTCGGCTTGCCGCGGGCCACGTCGGCGGCGCCGACCACCGCGTCGAAGTGGCGGCGCAGGTCCAGGCCGTCGAGCGTGAACACGATGTTCGCCGGCGGCGCGGCCGTGGCTACGGCCAGGCGCACATCCTGTTGCTGCGCGGTTTCGATGAACTGGTCGAAGCCGGCCACCGTTTCCAGGTGCGGCGCATACAGCTCGCGGTACAGCTCTTCCTTCTCGGCGTCGAGCAGTGCCGCGTCGTCCCTGGTCAGCTCGCTGCCGAGGTAGCTGCGCATGATTTCATGGCCCTGGCGGCCGGCGGTCGCCCGGAAGAAATCGTCAGCGTCGATCTGCTTGCCGTGCCGCTCGAAGAAGGCGACCCACGATTTGGTGTGGAACGCCATGTTGTCGACGATCGTGCCGTCCATGTCGAAGATGAAGGCGCGGGGAGGTTGGCTCGTCATCGGTCAGACACCCTGCTTGAGGGATGCGGCGATGAAGTCGTCCAGGTCGCCGTCCAGCACGTTCTTCGTCGCGCCGGTCTCGAAGCCGGTACGCAGGTCCTTGATGCGGGACTGGTCCAGCACGTAGGAACGGATCTGGTGGCCCCAGCCGACGTCGGTCTTCGAATCCTCGAGCTTCTGCTGCTCGCTCATGCGCTTGCGCAGCTCGGCCTCGAACAGCTTGGCCTTCAGCATTTCCATCGCCTCGGCCTTGTTGCGGTGCTGCGAGCGGTCGTTCTGGCACTGCACCACGATACCGGACGGCGCGTGCGTGAGGCGCACCGCGGAGTCGGTCTTGTTGATGTGCTGGCCGCCGGCGCCGGACGCGCGGTACGTGTCGATGCGCAGGTCGGCCGGGTTGATCTCGATCTCGATCGAATCATCGACCTCGGGGTAGACGAACAGCGACGTGAACGACGTGTGGCGGCCGTTGGCGCTGTCGAACGGCGACTTGCGCACAAGGCGGTGCACGCCGGTCTCGGTGCGCAGGTGGCCGTAGGCGTAATCGCCTTCGACCTTCAGCGTGGCGGTCTTGATGCCCGCCACTTCGCCGTCGGACTGTTCCATGATCTCGACCTTGAAGCCCTTGCGTTCGCAATAGCGCACGTACTGGCGCAGCAGCATCGAGGCCCAGTCCTGGGCTTCGGTGCCGCCGGCGCCGGCCTGGATGTCGACGAAGCAGTTGTTCGGGTCCATCGGGTTGTTGAACATGCGGCGGAATTCCAGGCCTTCGATGACCTTGGCGATTTCGGCGGTATCCGCGATGACCGATTCGAGCGTCTCGTCGTCGGCTTCTTCCTTGCCCATCTCGAACAGCTCGGCCATGTCGGCCAGGTCGCTCTTCGCCTTCGTCAGCGTGTCGACGATGGCTTCCAGGGCTTTCTTTTCGCGGCCCATTTCCTGGGCCTTCTTCGGGTCGTTCCAGACCGCCGCATCTTCGAGTTCGGCGTTCAGCTGTTCCAGTTTCTCCGACTTCACATCGAAGTCAAAGATACCTCCGAAGTTCGTTCTCGCGGGCCGTCAGGTCTGCGAGCTGGGCGGCGAGGGTATTGATGCGTTCTGCTTCCATAATTTTTCTGTCTCTGTAGAGGAAAATCAAACCTCCGATTATACCCTAGGAGACGGCAGTGCCAGGCTACCGGAGGCCGGCATGCCATTGTGCCGCGCTAGCGCCGGCCCAATGCGCCCAGCACCCATGCCAGCCACCAGGCGGCGGCGGTATACAGGATCGCGAGAACGAGGCTGCCGGCGCCGGTCGGCGAGCTGCCGATCCAGCTTGCGGATGCCAGGCCGAGTGGCTCCAGCAAGGGTGCACCGAGCAATAGCGCCAGCGTGCCCGGCGCCACGAAGGCGTCGACGAACGGCCCGCTGGCGCCAAGGATATTGACCAGATAAATGCTCAGGAAATAGCCGAAGACTGCGGCTGCGGTGGCGGGACCCCACCAACGGCGATCAGACATGCAACCTCCACAAAATGGCCGGCTCGGCCGGTGGGAAGCCGATTATGCCGCGATCGCGGCATCCAACCGATGAGCTGGCTCAGCAACTCTGCCGGGCAAGCCATGCGCCCGTCCGACACCCCGACCGCCACTTCATCAAGCCCATCGACATCGCAATTGCTCTGCGTGCTGCCCTGATGTCGGTGGCGGGCAGCCGCCTCCACCCCGTTCATGGGTCTCTCTGGCCCTTGCCGTAACGTTCCAGTTGCTGTTGCAGCGCCTTTGCGGTTTCGAGCTCGCCAGGATTGCCCGCCATGAGTTCGATGTATGGCACCAGCAGCCCATTGGCATCATCGTGCACGTAGGTCCAGAAGCGCTGCGTGTTGATGCGGTTGTGCAGGTCGCGCAGCGAGCCGCGGATGTCCTTGTCGCGCGCAGCGAGGTTGCCGCGCTTGATTCCCTTGATGATTTCGTGTTCCGTCTGGGCCACGATGGTCCAGAACTGCGGATCGGCGGTGACGGCCTGCTGGATTTCGCGCAGCGTGTTGGCCAGTTCCCGCTCGAACGCATCCTCGTCCGGCGCGGCGGTGGCCGCGTCGCCAGCCACTGCTTCCCGTGGGCCTGCATCGAGCGTGGCGATGAGGATGGCGCGCAGCTTGCATGACAGCGCCGCGCGCAGCGGGTAATAGCGGTACAGCGAATCCGTTCCGCAGCCTGCCGCGGCCTCGTATTGCCGGCATGCCAGCTCCAACTGGCATACGGCACGATTCCTTTGCTCCTGGTGATCCGAGGCCCACAACAACATGCTCAGACGGCGGTGCGCGTTGCCGGCCATGACGCTGCGGCGCAACGACGTGCCATGGATTGCCTGGATCAGCTCGAAACGCTCGATCGCCTTGCCCAAATCTTCTTCGCTGGAGCCTGGAAGACTCAACTGTTCCGCATGCATTTCCACGGCGCTGAGCGAGGCCGCGCTGTCGCTGGCCTTCACCGCGCGCTCATACCACGTGAG
>DASVVD010000930.1:0-6609 GCA_036386715.1 Pseudoduganella sp. | reverse complement strand
TTCCGACAGCGCCTGGTCCGACGCCATGATGTCGAGGATCTTTCCGTAGCCCGGCCGGCTCAGCACCGCCTGCAGCAGGCGCATCGCGGCAGCATGCTGCGCGGCGTTCATCGCGCCGATGGCGATGCCGGGGCGCGGCACATCGCTGACGGGGTAATTCGACCAGACGGCGCCGCCATACTGTTCGCCGATGAAATTCATGCGGCCATTCATGCCGCCCTTGAAGGCCGCCGCCGTGGCGGTGGCCTGCGGCACCCATTCGAACTGGACCGCGCCGCGCTGCGCCGCAGTCAACGTTTGCAGGAAGTCTTCGGCGGCGCGGACCGCGACGCGGGTTTGCGCGGCGGCATCGGCCGGGGCGCTGGCGGCGGCAGCCGGCAAGGCAGCCGTCACGGCGGCAAGCGTCATGATGAATGCAGGGAGGAGCGGTGTCGGATAGGTCATGGTAGGTCCCGGTGGATCAGGCAGTGGCCGGCGGCCCGCCTTGCGGTGGCGGCGCCACCATGACGGTGAAGCCGATGGTTGTGACACCGTGCGCGGAACGGGCGAACACGGTGCCGGCGTGCATGTGCGCGATCGCCCGCACGATCGACAGCCCCAGGCCGTGGCCGCGGCGCTCGTCGCAGGCGTCGCGCGACGGGTCGATGCGGTAGAAGCGGTCGAACAGGCGTGGCAGCTGGGCGGCATCGATCGTGTCGCCCGGATTGATCACCTCGATGGCGACGGCGGGGCCGGCCATGCCGATCCTGACAACCAGCCGCGCGTGCCCGGACGAATACAGGATGGCGTTGTGCAGCAGGTTGACGATGGCGCGGCGGAACAGCGGCGCATCCAGGCGTGCCCGCACCGCAAGGTCGCCCTCGATGACGATTGTCTTGCCCGCTTCTTCCAGCGCCAGTTCGAGAAATTCGATCGTCTTGCCGATTTCCCCGGCGATGCACGTGTCGGTCAGCAGTGCCGGGGATTCCCCGCGGTCCGCCCGCGCGAGAAACAGCATGTCGTTGACGATGCTGCGCAGGCGCTCCAGTTCTTCCAGGTTCGACTGCATCATTTCCTCGAGTTCGCCGGCATTGCGCGGCCGGGCCAGCGCCACCTGGGTCAACCCGATCAGGTTGCCCAGCGGCGTGCGCAATTCATGCGCCACGTCGGCATTGAAGGATTCCGATTGCCGGTACGCCTGCTCGAGGCGGTCCAGCGCGCCGTTGAACGCCTCGGTCACCCCGGTCAGCTCGGGCGCCGGCGGCACCACGGCCAGGCGCTGCGACAGGTTGGCCGCGTTCAGCCGGCCCGCCTGGTCGGACAGCTGGAGCAGGGGCCGCAGGCCGATGCGTACCACGACATGCCCGAGCATGTACACCGCCACAGCACCGGCCGCCGACAGCACGCCCAGCGCCAGCAGGAACACCCGGCGTGCTTCGGCGAAGGGGCGCGTGTCGATGCCGACCACCAGCGTCACGGCAGGGCGCTGGCCGTTGGCGGGGAAGTTCCGGGCCAGCACGTTGAACGGGTAATCCTGGCCGGGCACGGCAACGAGGCCCATGCGGCCACCGGTGGCGCGCTGCGCCGCCGCCGCATCCATGCCGGCGCCGTAGCGAAAACGGCGATCGTCGCTGAGCACCCAGTAGCGCATGCCGCCGTCCGGCGGCGTCAGCACCGCCATCTTGGCATCGACCCGTTCCCACCGGTCGACCTGGTCGACACGTTCGATCTGGTAGGCGCGATCGTGCAGCGCCGAGGCTACCTGGCGCAGCTGGTAGCGCGTGAGCTGCACGGTGAGGACGTGGTACAGGGCCGCGCTCATCATTCCGATCACGACCAGCGTCGTCAGCGTAAACAAGGCGACCAGCCGCCGGGTGATCGAAAATGTCATTCCGGCGCAGCGCCATTCGCGGCGCCGGGGCGCACTTCCAGCACGTAGCCCATGCCGCGGATGGTGTGCAGCAGGCGTGAGGCATAGGGCGCATCGACCTTGCCGCGCAGGCGCTTGATCGCCACTTCCACCACGTTGGTATTGCTGTCGAAATTCATGTCCCACACCAGCTCGGCGATCACCGTTTTCGACAGGATCTGGCCTTCGCGCCTGGCCAGCGCCACCAGCAGCGCGAACTCCTTGGCGGTCAGTTCGATGCGCTGCCCGGCCCGCTGCGCCTTGCGGCTCACGAGGTCGATGGAAAGATCGCCAACGGTCAGCTGCAGCGGCTCCTGCACGCGGCTGCGCCGTGCCAGCGCCTGCAGCCGCGCCAGCAGTTCGATAAAGGAAAACGGCTTGACGAGATAGTCATCCGCCCCGTCCTGCAGGCCGCGCACGCGGTCTTCGATACTGTCACGCGCGGTCAGCATGATCACCGGCGTCTGCCTGGCCGCGCGCAGCGCGCGCAGCACGCCCAGCCCGTCGAGCTCCGGCAGCATGATATCGAGCACGATCGCGTCGTACGGGTTCTGGATCGCCATGTGGCGGCCGTCGATGCCGTTGCGCGCGATATCGACGGTACAGCCGTGTTCCGTCAGGCCGCGGCACAGGTAGTCCACGGTCTTGGGCTCGTCTTCCACGATCAGTATCTTCATTCTCCAGCGCCTTCCAGTGCGCGTGCTGCGCACGGTAGCCAGCACTCTACAGCGGCACGCCAACGCTTTGCTGACACGAACATTACAAATCTGTCAGTTAGCGCAAAAGTGCCAGCGAATCGGTTTTCTGTCCATGGTCCGGATGGGACCCGTCGCCAGACTATAGGGCAACGCCTCCGGATTGGCTGGCACGCCAGGACATGGAGGACGCTTAAACCTGAACAAGGAGACACAATGCAAAATGCATCGGAACTGAAGAAATCCACATTGAGCATGACCACCTGCGCGATCCTCGGACTGGGGCTCGCCGGTTGCGGTGGAAACGGCGGCGGCATTGCTGCCGAGCCTGCCGCCACCACCACCACGGCCACCGCCAGCGTGACGGAAACCAAGGCTGCCGACGATGCCGTGACCGGCGTTTTCACGACCGGTGTCGTGGAGGTGGACGGTGCACGGGCACAGGCCGTCGCCATCAAATATAACATCGAGCTCAAGGGCGCCAATATCGATGCGAACACGTTCGAGCTGTGGGATTATGCATTGAACAAAGCTGTCGAGATCGGTTCGAATCCCGGGGCCTTCAAGGCGGCCTATATCGACGACGAGCCGTACGACACCGACGGCAAGACCGGCACGGGCAACTACGTTGTCATCACCGTCAATACCGATTACCAGCTCGCCGCCGTGCCGAAATATCAGGCGGCCATGGCGGCCGGCGTCAAGCAGGTTGCGGCGTTCAAGACCCTGGGCGGCACGCAAGTGACCGCAAGCCCGACTGAATTCACCAATTACACCGTGGTCACGACGGTCAATAACCAGGGGGTGACCACCTATACCAACACGGCCAGGGCCAATACGTTCAATATCACCAACATCAGGAATTTCAAGCGCTTCACGAACGACACGGCCGACGTGCTGGGCTATACGCCCGATGGGGCGGCGTTCCACGCCACCAACTGCTTCGACGAGATCGACGGCTTGCTGCATGACGTCGACCTGCCTTATGCGCTGTTCGTGCCCGCCGATTATGACGCGACCAAGAAATACATGCTCGTGGTGCACGTGGAAGACGCCGGCGCCCTCGGCACCGACCCGACCATCACCCTGACCGAGGCCAAGGCCAATGTCAACTACGCATCTGCCGAGGTCCAGCAACTGGCCAAGGACCAGGGGTATGCCGGTTTGATCGTGGTCGCGCCGCAGATTCCATCTGCGCTGCGCAGCACCCGCGACAACTATTCGATGAGCGCGGCCGTGCCGGCGACGTGGCAGTTGCTGGACAAGATTACCGCCACCTACAACATCGATGCCGACCGCATCTATGCTTCCGGCCAGTCCATGGGCGGGATGCAGGTGGTGGCGATGGCCGCCCAGCGGGACAATTACTTCGCCGCCGTCTGGCCGGTCGCCTCGCAGTGGGGCAGCAACAACAACCTGGAAGTGCCGTATGCGGGCGCAAAATACTACCCGTCCAACGACGCGACGATCTGGAAACAGGATGCCCATGGCAACAACGTCGACTATCGCAACTGGTACTACATGATCTCCGACGACAACATCCTCATCGACAACTGCATCGGCGACGCTTTCTCCTCGTCGATCTGGGCAGAGGCTGCGGTCCTGTACAAGGACCTCACGGGCAATGCGATCGATATCAAGGGCAGCCGGTATGTCAAGTTCAATCCGGTGACCAGCACGCTCGATGCCCAGAATGCGGCGGTGCGGGCCCTGGTCGCTTCCGCCGATTTCAGCAACCCCGACTTCGGCATGATCTGGCAGGCCTACGATGGCGGCAGCCACAGCATTACCTGGGTCTACGCACACCGCATCTTCGCCAACTACCAGTGGCTCTTGAGCCAGACGCGGCAGGCAGAGATGAAGCGCAGCAAGCTCGACCTGAACAAGCCGTTCGTTCGGGCCACGGTGCAGAAAACCGATGCGGCCCACCTGATCTTCGCCGACAAGACCTACTACTACAGTACGCCCGCGGCGGGTTCCGGCACCGCTGGCTACAACACCATGTTCGAGGACCCGAACGGCAACGTCTTGCGTGCGCCCGGCTGGACCGCCGCGGAATTGGGGTATTGATATGGCGCTGTTCGCGTAAAGTAAGGGAACTTCCACGACACAACACTGTCTGACCTCCTGTTGAGATACTTCATGTCTATCAGGAGGCCAGCATGGGCACGGCGGATTTCCAGGTGTTGTTCAGGGCGCTGGCAGAGCGTCAGCTTTCGGTCGATGAACTGGCCTGTCTGCAGGGCCTTCTCGCAGCAGCTGCCCAGCCGGGGCACTGCTTTACCCTGATCGAGGAGGCTGCTGGCAAACGCGCCTGTCCACACTGCGCCTGCAGCCGCTGCCACCGCTGTGGCCAGGCCAACGGACTGCAGCGCTATCGCTGCCTCGGCTGCGGGCGCAGTTTCAACGCGCTGACCGGCACGCCGCTGGCACGGTTGCGGTTGCGCGACAAATGGCTGACGTATCTGCAATGCCTGATCGGGTCCGACACGGTGCGGGCAGCAGCCCGGCGCGTGGCGGTAGCGAAATCAACCAGCTTCCGATGGCGCCACCGCTTTCTTGCCGCGCTGCGCCGCGCGCCGCTCCCGAGGCTGTCAGGCATTGTCGAAGCCGACGAAACTTATCGTCTCGCATCGGAAAAGGGCTCGCGCAACCTGGACCGTCCTGCCTGCAAGCGCGGTGGCAAGGCGACGCGGCGTGGTATCAGCCCTGAGTTCGATTGCATCCTGGTGGCTCGCGACCGCACCCGCCATACCTGTGCGTTCGTCACAGGCCGCGGGCCGGTCACGGCGTCGCAGTTGATAACGCACCTGCTGCCAGTGCTGGCGACCGACGCACTGCTGGTCAGCGATGCGGCCAAGGCTTACCAGGCGTTTGCGATGCGCACCGGTATCGGCCACGAGAGCGTGAACGTGCGGGCCGGCATACGGGTCCGCGGCGCCTTGCACATCCAGGGAGTCAATGGATGGCACGGCCGTTTCAAGACATGGCTGTGCCGTTTCAATGGCGTAGCCAGCCGCTACTTAGACCACTACACCGGCTGGCAACAAGTGCTCGATGCTGGCGCATTGACGCTATCCAGGCAGTGGCTGTGCACGGCGGTTTCCGGGCGCTAGCAGCGCCCGTCGAGACATCGAGCGCAGGAGAAAGTTCCATACCGACAGGAATGCCTAGCTTCCGCGAACAGCGCCATTGATATCTGGCGACTGAAACCCGGGGCGCAGCTGCCAGGCTGCGCCTTTACTCTTTCGCGGGGTACGACGGCAGGCAATGACCCGCAGGCGCATGCCCCCGGGCGATGCAATGGCCGGTCAGCCGGCGGCGCGCGCCGCCCCGCGCACGCAATCGCGCCCGGCCGCCTTGGTGGCATACGGTGCCGCATCGGCGCTTTCGATCAGCGCACGCGCGATCGCCGTGTTCACGGCGCTGGTGGTGGCGGCGCCGGCACTGACGGTGACGATCCGCGCCGGGTTGCAACGGTGATCCATGCCAGCGCGAGCAGTTCGTCGAAATGGCGGCGGTTATACAGCCCCGTCAGGGCGTCGGTGCGGGCTTGCAGGTCGAGTTCCGCGTTGCGCGCCGGATAACGATGCATGGCACGTACGTAGTCCTGATCAAAAGTGCCAGCGAAAATCGCTTTTCTCCAGAGATAAATAATCCACCTTTCAATAAGCTCCATGACACGCCCGGCATGGCGCACAACCATGCATCCCCCAGGTATCGACGATGCCGTGCCATGGGGGCCCTTTCGCCTTGCAGTCGGGCCGCGAGGCACCTGGATGCACGCATCGTCCGTTGCGGTCCCAGCGCACTTCGCGTGAACAAGAAAATACTGGAGATTGGATGAAGAAGCAGATACATATGCTGTCTTTGGTGGCGGGAGCATGCATGGCCGGTTCGGCCTGCGCCCAGTCGGCGGTGCAGCTGTACGGCGTCATCGACAACGCGATGGAGTACCAGGATGGCGGCGCGGGCGCCGTCAACCGGGTCGTATCGAGTGCCCTGTATGCGTCGGTCTATGGTTTC
>DASVVD010000929.1:0-6992 GCA_036386715.1 Pseudoduganella sp. | reverse complement strand
GGCCGCGAGCCGGCCATTCCGTACGAGGAGATCATCGCCGTGCTGATCGAGGGCGGCTACGACGGTCACCTGTCCAGCGAATACGAAGGCCAGCGCCACATCGAGGATGCGTTCGAGGTGGACGGCCGCGAGCAGGTGCGGCGGCAGCAGGAAATGTTCAAGCGCCTGCTCGGCGAAGTCTGACAACCAGGGAGAACACCATGTATGACCAGCACATCATTTATCCAGGCAGCGTGAAGAACGCGGAAGACGGCTCCGGATGGCAACTGGGCGCGCGCCTGCCTTACTACCGCGGCCAGATACTCTCCGCCGTCGAAGACCTGGCGCTTGCCGTCGACGGCAACAAGGTGCCGCGCGAGCAGGTGCGCTTCACGGTGCGCGGCAGGACCTTCACACTCGACCAGCTCGAGACCGAATATGTCGAACGCTGGGAGTTCGGCGAAGTGGCCGAGGTCTCCGTGCTGCAGCCCGGCGGGCTCGCGCCCGGCAGCCACCAGGTCACGGCAGCCGTGCAGCTGCGCATCTCGTACCTGCCCTGGAGCCCCGTGACCAGTTGCACGATCACTGCCGCTGTCTAGCCGCTGACCCGGCCGCCGGGTACCCCGTTCCGGATGTCGCGCATGCCAGGGCGCCACCCTGGCAATGGCTTCGTTACGCCTGTTTTCCGGCTGGCCGCTATCCACCGCATCGATGCCAGCCATGCAAACAAGCACCCCGGCGGGGCAGTCCGAAGCGGGCGTTTAGTCCCTATCATTTCCGCACCAACAAACCGAACGGCACACGCGAAATATCCGTAAAAACTGCCGCATACCAGGAGACGCGAATGAAACACCCCAAGCTGAGCTCGATCACCCACGCACTGTGCGCCGCCGGCTGCCTGACCGGCGCCACGCTGGCCATGGCGCAGGCGCCCGATACCAATCCGCCCGCGAACCCGGACCGGGGCGGCATTGCCGAAGTCATCATCACCGCCCAGAAGGTGGCGCAGCCGGCAAGCAAGACGCCGCTGGCGCTGTCGGTGATTTCCGGCGAAGACCTGAAGAATTCGGGCACCAACGACCCGCGTGCCCTGGCCGAATCGCTGCCGAACGTGGAAATCGCCCAGGAGAGCGGCATGCTGCAGGTGTCGATCCGCGGCGTGACGAGCCTGGACATGACGGAAAACGGCGATCCGTCGGCGGCGTTCCACATCGACGGCGCTTACATCCCGCGCTACGAGGCCCAGGCGGCAGCGTTCTTCGACCTGGACCGGATCGAAGTGCTGCGCGGGCCGCAGGGCACGCTGTATGGCCGCAATGCCACGGCCGGCGCGATCAACCTGATCACCAACCGGCCCGGCCGCAAGCTGGAGGGCAAGGTCGGCGTCGAATTCGGCAACTACCGCACGCGCCGCGTCGACGCCATGCTGAACGTGCCGATCGGCGAGAACTGGGCCATGCGCGCCGCCGTCAACACGAACCGGCACGACTCCTATTACAACCAGGGGCCGAACACGATTCCGCTGGAAAGCCAGGACGACAAGTCGGCGCGCCTGCACCTGCTGGGCAATTTCGGCAAGGACACCAGCCTGCTGCTGACGGCCGAGCAGAACCGGATCGGCGGCGGCGGTTCGTCGCCGGTGCCGATCACGAACTTCTTCACCGGCACGCTGACCGGCATGCTGCCGTTCTCGCCGGCCGGCACCGGCAACCACCTCAAGGATCCGGTCTATGTGGACCTGGGCAAGGAGGCCCAGCGCACGGCCGCGTGGCCGTTCAGGCAGGATGGCGGATCGCACCGCGACAACCAGGCCACCTCGCTGCGCGGCGAGTTCAAGACGCGCCTGGGCGCCGTGGACCTGACCTACCAGCTGGCCAGGATGCGCATGGAGCTGGACCAGGTCAACAACGGCGTGTACTTCGGCTTCCCGCTGACCTCCACGGTCAACGGCAGCAGCGAGGCCGTCTCGCACGAACTGCGCGTCAATTCCACCGGCACGGGGCCGCTGCGCTGGGTGGCCGGCGTGTACAAGTTCGACGAGGATGCCTTCCGCGATGCCGACTACACCACCTACGTGACCGCGCCGTTCGGCCGGCTCGATATCGTGGTGCCCTACCTGGCCACGGTGCACAACCGGTCCACCGCCGCGTTCGGCCAGGCCACCTATGCCTTGCGCGAGGATACCCGGCTCACGCTGGGCGTGCGCCGCACCCGCGACCGCAAGTTCGGCGACGACCCGCTCGCCGGCGAGCCGGCCGTGGCGCCGGCCACCGCGAGCTCCAAGGCCTACGTGCAGGACGTGCGCTTCAATAACACCAGCTGGAAGGTCGGCCTCGATCACGACCTGCGGACCAACGTGATGGTGTACGGCAGCATCTCGACCGGTTACAAGGCCGGCGGCTACAACGCCGAGAAGGACACCGGCGTGTACCGTCCGGAAACGCTGAAGGCCTACGAGGCCGGCATCAAGGGCCGTTTCTTCGGCAATTCGCTGCAGGTGTCCGCCAACGTGTTCCACTACGCCTACGACGACCAGCAGCTGACCACGACCACCTGCCGCAGCAACGACCCTTCCACGTGCCACTCCTACACGACGAATGCCGCCAATTCGGAAGTCGACGGCGCCGAACTGGAAGGCAGGCTGAGGGTGCTGGGCGACGGCATGCTGCGCGCCAGCGTGGCCTTCACCGATGCCCGGTACAAGGACTACCACCCGACCGCCGCGATCGACTTCTCGGGGCAGAAGCTGGACCGGGCGCCGACGTCGACGATCGGCCTGGGCTACACGCACCACTTCACGCTGGCCAATGGCGGCGAGCTCACGGCCACGGCCAATACGCGCCACTCGACGTCGTACTTCATCAGCGACCCGGTCGAGGACATCCGCTACCGTCAGCCGTCGTACTGGAAGTCGGACGCGTCGGTCGGCTATGCCGATCCGGACGGCAAGTGGAACGTGCAGCTGTTCGTCAAGAACATCGAGGACACCGTCAAGATCGAAAGCCGCGTGCCGGGGTCGTTCTACCTGAACGATCCGCGGACCTACGGCGTGCGGGCCGCCTACAATTTCTGAGGCGCCGTTCGCCATCCCGCCAGTATGCCGGGCCGCCGCCGCGGCGGCTTCAGGCCTGCCCGGACACCGTGGAGGCATATCCTTTCAGCAGATCCAGCACGCGCTGCACGGCCTGGCTTTCCTCATCATCCCTGCCTGCCGGGCTGCCGGCGCCGAGGGTGGCCAGGTAGGGCTCCAGCAGCGCCCGGGCATCGTCTTCCACGTGGACCCAGTAGCGCCTGGTGCGGATGCGCTTGTACAGGTCCTTCATCGATTCGATGATGTCGACCGCGCAGGCAGCGATATCGCGCTCCAGCACGCCCTTCAGGATGTCGTATTCGGACTGGGCGACGATCGACCAGAATGTCGGGTTGGCGTTGACGGCAAGCTCGATTTCCCTGGCCAGCGCCGCCAGGTCGCGCGCCAGCCGGTCGGCGCTGTGGTCTTGGTCCGGCGTCGCTGGTGCGGATCCCGGGGCCTGCATGGGCGATCCATGGTCCGCCACGCCGGCCAGCAGGCTCGCGCGGACCTCGCAGGCCAGCCCCGCGCGCATCGGAAAGTACCGGTAGACGGTCTCCGGCGACGGGCACTGCGCGGCCTCCTCGAAGTATCGCCGCGCCCGCGCCAGGCTGTCGGCGGCCGCGCTGTCGCCGGCTGCGTGCTGGCGCATGCTGGTCCGGCGCCACGCATTGCCCAGCAGGCCGAGGCGGCCGGGCGTCGGCGGCAGGTCGCCCACCAGCCTGGCCAGCCAGCCGATCGCTTCCTGCAGTTCTTCCTGCGTGGCATCCGGCAGGCTGGCCTGTTCCGCCAGCAGGTCGATGGCATTCAGCGACGAGCGGCCGTCGGCGGCGCGCACCGCGCGGTGCAGCCATTTCAGGGCTTCCGCCCGGTCCGGCAGCGCTGCATAGGCCGCACCGAATTCCTGTGCCACGTCGCCGCGTTCCGTCCACCCTTGCGGCCCGAAGGTTTCTTCGAGCCAGCGCAGCCGGGCGCGGTTGCGCCGGGTATCCTGGCGCGGCGAATACAGCGCGTCGATGGCGATCGCCTGCAGCACCAGGATCAAGGTGACCGGCGCGGCGACCCCGCCATATTCTTCCTCCGGGGCAGGCTGCTGGCTGCCGCTGGCGGCTTTCCAGCTCCAGTCGGGGTCGCCGTAGCACTGGTAGGCGGCCCAGGTGTTGCCGCCGCGGTCGAGATTCCAGGCGGCCAGCCGCGCGGCACCCACCGCGTCGATGAAGCGCTGGCCTGCGAACAGCGCCTCGTAGAAGGTGGTGGCGAACAGTTCGGCGGCGCGGTCCTCGATGGCCCAGCCGGCGGCGATCACGCAGCGCACGCCGATATCGATCAGTGCGCCGGCAATGCCCGCGGCGAACGCGACCCGGTCGTATGGCGCCTTGCGGCTGCCCTGCGCCAGGTGGCAGCAGTTCAGGAATACCAGTTCCGGCGTGACGCGCATCGCCTCGATCTCGTGCACGCCGAGGAAGGTGGCCTTGCCGGATAACACCACGCCGCCGTAGTCGTCCTTGCCGCACCCCGGCCCGGTACCGTGGCCCGCGATGTGCACGATCCGGTAATTGCGCGCGAACAGCTCGTTGATGATGCGCCGGGCATCGGCCTGCGGCTCGATGACCGTGACCCTGTCGGCCATTGTGCCGAAGGCGGTGCGGGCGGCAACGGCGATGGCGGCGGTTTCGTTGCGCGCCCCGGCGAGCCGGCCGTACATTTCGTCGGCCAGGGGTTCGCCGATGACCAGCATGCTGTCCTCGGTGCCGGCGTCGACCACCTGTTCGCGGTACTCGCGCGTGCGCAGCTTGCGGATCACCTTGCAGCGGATCGACCATGGCGGCACATCGCCGCGCCGCGGCGGCGGGCCGGCTGACGCACGGCCGGTGGACGGCGCGTCCGTGTCCGTGTCGAGCAGTTCCCACGGCAGGGTGGACGTGACCTCGTCCAGTTCCATCAGCATGCTGGCGGAGCCGGCCAGGTAGGGCTCGATTTCCACCGGGATCAGCAGGTTGAACAGCGTGCGGCCGATCTGGCCATCGGCGCGTTCGGTATTCGACGCGCCTTCCACGAGATCGCGCACCAGCGCGCCCTGGGCCCGCTGGGCGCGCACTTCGGTGCGCGCGCGGCGCGTGTCGAGGGCATAGGCGATCAGCGGCATGCGTTCCGACGACCCCGCCATGTGGATGGCGCTGATGAAATCGTACGCGGCGCCGCGGTAGCTGCTTTCAAGCGGGCGGCGCAGGGCGCCGTCGCCCTGGCGCAGGTAGCCGTCCACCGTCATCCGCTCGGGCGTGCTTTCCGCCTGCAGGCGCAGCACGCGCCAGGCATCGGTGGCGCGGTCCAGGTAGAGCTCGACGATGGTGAGCGTGTCGACCACCGGCCAGCCGATCTCGCGCAGGCGCACGTTCGCATCGCCGATGGCCTGTGCCAGCGCGAGCGCGGCGGCACTGACCGACACGCCGGAACCGCCGCTGCCGGCCAGCGTGGCGGCCAGCTCGAAGCGCGGCGGCGCGGCGCCGCTTTCCGTGAGCCGCTCGGCAAGGGCCAGCACGCCGATCCGGACCGTGTAGGCCAGGCCCTGCGCATTGAGCTTGCCTTCCTCGCCCAGGCCGACGATGACCGCCGCCCGCGGCCGGGGGATCAGGCGCTGCTTGCGCCGGCCGGCGTGGTGGTGGCGCCCGTTCTCGAAGATCTGGAAACTGCCCAGCCGTTCCGGGTACACGCCGGCCCGCAACGCCTTCGCCATGCGGCCGTTGACCAGCGTATCCACCACCGCCTCGGTGCCGGACAGGGTGCCCGACTGGTAATGCCCGAGCAGCAGGGGGGCCTTCACGAAGCGCAGGTCGCCGTGGTGCACGCGGATCGTCAGGCAGCCGTCGTCGACGGTTTCGTCGTCGCCGGCTGGCGCCGTGACCTGGCCGGCCGCGTCTTGCGCCGCTGCGAGGCGGCTGCCGTGCCAGATCGGCCGCCGCCTGCTGCGCTCCGGCTGTGCGGTGGCGCTGCCACGGGTCGCAGCACTTCCGGCCTGGTTGGCATGGGTGACGAACGGTGTAACAAGTGGCAGGCGCGCGGTGCTGCCAGCCGCGAGCAGGTCGGCTAGCGCGTCGAAGTGCTGCGCGGTGCGCGGCAGTGCATCGTGCTGGACCGGCATGCGCCATGCCGGCACGCCATGCAGCAGGGCGCTGTCCAGCGTCACGTGGCGGTCGCCGCTGTCGACCGTCACGAGGTGCACGCCGGCCCCGCCGGCCTCCCTGACCTGCAGGCCGTTCACCGTGGCCGGGGCGTGCCCGGCCACGGTGACGAGCCCCGCCGCATCCCGCAGCAGCGCCGGCAGCGCGTGTTCCAGCTGCTGCCAGAAGGTGCGCGCCCCTTCCAGAACGGCCGGCGCGGGGATCGCCCAGGCATCGGGCCGTTCGTGCCAGCCGTTCGCGCCGCCGGCTTCCAGTTCGGCGGCAGCGGCAGTTTCCCAGTACCTTACTTCGTGCAGGTGCGCTTCCGGACCTGTGAGGCCGGCTTGCAGCTGCAGGAAGCCGGGCATGGCGGCCAGCGTTTCGCGCATGGCGCGTTCCTGCGGCAGCGGGCCGGGTGCGCTGAACAGCCGGCCAAAGGTTTCGTCGCCGCACAGCATGCGCAGCGGCAGCCAGCTGCCGCCGTTCGGCACGCCGAGCAGCACGATGCGCGCGGCCGGCGCCGTGAGCACCTGCCAGGCGGCCGGGTGGCGCGCCTGCAGCACGCGCACGACCAGGCCGCCCATGCCATGCGCGACGATGCGGACCGGCTGCCCGGCATGCTGGCGCATGGCCGCAAGCTGCATGACCACCGACGCCAGCTTGGCGGCCGCGGCATCGAGGTCGAGCCGCCAGTCATATGGGAACGGCGTGACGTTGTGCGTGGCGCCGAGGTGCCGGCACAGGTCGTCGTAATGGCCGGGCACCAGGCCGGCCGCCACCAGGAG
>DASVVD010000928.1:0-1932 GCA_036386715.1 Pseudoduganella sp. | reverse complement strand
GCACGTCGAGGAGGATGTGTCGTTCGGCCCGCTCAATCTCGGCCTCGATGCCGGCACGGTGCGCCGCCGCGTCGACGCCGCGCTGGAGGCGGTCGGCCTGCGCGGACATGCCGGCCGCGCCGTGCACCACCTCAGTTTCGGCCAGAAGAAGCGCGTGTGCATCGCCGGCGTGCTGGCGATGGAACCGGAGGTGCTGCTGCTGGACGAACCGATGGCCGGGCTGGATGCGCCGATGCAGCTCGAACTGGCCGCGCTGCTCGACCGCCTGGTCGACGGCGGCGTCACGGTGCTGCTGTCCACCCATGACGTCGATTTCGCTTTCGGCTGGGCCGACGAGATCCACCTGCTGGCGGCGGGGCGTTGCATTGCCGCCGGCCCCGCCGCGGAGATGGCCGCGCGCGCCGACCTGCTGCACGCCGCCGGCCACCGCGTGCCGCTGGCGATCGCGCTGCATGCCGAGCTGGCGGCGCGCGGCATGCTGCAGGCCCATCCCGCGCCGCGCACCGTGCCGGCGCTGCTCGCTGCGCTGCGCGCGCTGCCTGCGCCGGAACTTTTTCAAACTCCAGGAGAAACCACAGCATGACGATCGCAAACGCCGGCAAGGTATGGTTCGTGGGCGCCGGCCCGGGCGACCCGGAACTCATTACGGTCAAGGGCCGCCGGCTGCTGTCCGAAGCCGGCGCCGTGCTGTTCGCCGGCTCGCTGGTCGACCGCGCCGTGACGCTGTACGCGCCGCCGGGCTGCCTCATCCGCGACTCGAAGGACATGACGCTCGAGGACATGACGGCGTGGCTGGTCGAACAGGTCGCCGCGCACCGCACGGTGGTGCGCCTGCAGACCGGCGACCCCGGCCTGTATGGCGCGCTGATCGAACTGGCCCGCCCGCTGGCGGCCGCCGGCATCGAATGGGCCGTGGTGCCGGGCGTGTCGTCGGCGATGGCGTCGATGGCCGCGGCCGGCGAGTCGCTGACGCTGCCCGAGGTCACCCAGAGCGTGATCTTCACGCGCGTGGAAGGGCGCACGCCGATGCCGGACGGCGAAGACCTTGCCAGCCTGGCGGCGCACCGCACCACGCTGTGCATCTTCCTGTCCATCACCCTGCTGCACAAGGTGGAAACGGCACTGCGCACGGCCGGCTGGCCGGACGACGCGCCGATGCTGGTGGTGCACAAGGCCAGCTGGCCGGGCGAGGAAAAGATCGTGCGCGGCACGCTGGCGGACATCAAGGCGCGCTGCCGCGCGGCCGGCATCGCCAGCCAGGCGATGATCGTGGCAAGCCCCACGCTCGGCGCGCTGCACTGGGAAACCCTGGCCCGCTCGAAACTCTACGACCCCACATTTACCCATCGATTCAGAAAGGCAAGCGCATGAACGCTCCCATCACGATGCACCCGGCCAGCGTGACAGTCGGTACTACTGCAGGCGACATTATCCTCATCGTCGGCCACGGCTCGCGCGAGGATTCGGGCAACCGCGAGATCCGCGAGTTCACCGAGCAGTGGCGCGCCCGCCGGCCGGAATGGCGCATCGAGCTGTGCTTCATCGAATTCGCCCCGCCGGAGCTCAATGCCGCCTTGCTGGCCGCCGCGCTCGGCGCCCGCCGCGTGCTGGTGGTGCCGCTGATCCTGAACGCCGCCGGGCACGTGAAGATGGAAATCCCCGAAGCGGTGGAAGCGGCGCGTGCCGCCTGCCCGCAGAGCGAAATCCTGCTGGCGCCGCACCTGAGCGCATGCGACCCGGTGCTTGCCGTGCTCAGGCGAAAACTGCGCGGTGCGATGAATGGGCTCGACATGCCGGATCCGACCACCACGGGCGTGGTGCTGCTGGGGCGCGGCTCGTCCGACCGCGGTGCCAACGGCGAGATGGCGAAAATGGCGCGCTGGCTGCTGGAGGAGGGCGATCACGAGCTGGTCGACCTGGCTTTCACGGGCA
>DASVVD010000927.1:0-2198 GCA_036386715.1 Pseudoduganella sp. | reverse complement strand
GGCTGGGTCATCGCCGGATCATCATTGCCACGCTAGGGTCACTGCCGGGGTCACTGCTGAGCTGAACCACAATAAGGTCGAGCCCGTGTCCGAAAACGGGGTTGACCCCAAGGTGGACACAGGCTCTGCCGTACATAGTAGGACTACATCGTTTCCGCGAACAGTTCGCGGCCGATCAGCATGCGGCGGATTTCGCTGGTGCCCGCGCCGAGTTCGTAGAGCTTCGCGTCGCGCCACAGCCGGCCGACCGGATACTCGTTGATATAGCCGTTGCCGCCCAGCGCCTGGATCGCCTCGCCGGCCATCCACGTGGCCTTCTCGGCGCTGTACAGGATGGCGCCGGCGGCATCCTTGCGCAGGGCGCGCACCTGTTCCGGCGAAGCCGCCCGGTCGCAGGCCTGGCCGACGGCATACACGTAGGCCTTGCAGGCCATCATCGTCGAGTACATGTCGGCCAGTTTTCCCTGCATCAGCTGGAACTCGCCGATGGCCTGGCCGAACTGCTTGCGGTCGTGCACGTACGGCACGACCACGTCCATGCATGCCTGCATGATGCCCAGCGGCCCGCCGGACAGCACGGTGCGCTCGAAGTCCAGGCCGGACATCAGCACGTTCACGCCCTTGCCTTCGCCACCGAGCACGTTTTCAACCGGCACCCGGCAATCCTCGAACACCAGTTCGCCCGTGTGCGAGCCGCGCATGCCCAGCTTGTCCAGCTTTTGCGCGATCGAGAATCCCTGGAACCCTTTTTCGATCAGGAAGGCGGTCATGCCGCGCGGGCCCGCCGCCAGGTCGGTCTTGGCATACACCACCAGGGTATCGGCGTCCGGCCCGTTGGTGATCCACATCTTGGTACCGTTCAATACATAATGGTCGCCCTGGCGATCGGCGCGCAGCTTCATGCTGACGACATCGGAACCCGCGTTCGGCTCGGACATCGCCAGTGCGCCGATGTGTTCGCCGGAGACCAGCTTGGGCAGGTACTTGCGCTTTTGCTCTTCGTTGCCGTTGCGCTTGATCTGGTTGACGCACAGGTTCGAGTGGGCGCCGTACGACAGCCCCACGGAAGCCGAGGCGCGGGAAATCTCTTCCATCGCCACGATATGGGCCAGGTAGCCCATGCCGGAACCGCCATATTCCTCGCCGACGGTAATGCCGAGCAAACCCAGTTCGCCCAGCTTGCGCCACAGGTCCATGGGGAACTGGTCGGAACGGTCGATTTCCGCCGCGCGCGGGGCAATTTCCACCGCGGCGAACTGCTGCACGGCTTCGCGCAGCGCGGCGATGTCGTCGCCGTGGTCAAAGGTCAGGCCTGGGAGATGCAGCATGTCTTCCTCGTCTTCTCGGTTATTCGAATGACGTTAACGTAAACGTAAAGTGCCGCGCAGGCAAGGGCCTTGTGGGCCCATCGACTAACTGGCGGCGGATTCCTGTGCCGCCAGCAGCCGCCGGCATTCTTCTTCATGGGCGGCGATCTCGGCCAGCGACATCTCGATATCCTCGCGCTGCTGTTCGAGCGTTTCCCGGTGCTGCGCCAGCACGGTGAGGAAACGGTGCATCTGTGCCGCCGTATCCTTCGGCGTTTCGTACATGTCGACCAGGCTCTTGATCTCGGAAAGCGACAGGCCGAGGCGCTTGCCCCGCAAGGTGAGTTTCAGCCGGGTGCGGTCGCGCGCCCCGTACACACGGTTGCGGCCGCCGGCGCCCTCGCGCGACGGCGCCAGGATGCCCTGGTCTTCATAGAAGCGGATGGCGCGCGGCGTGATGTCGAACTCGCGCGCCAGTTCGGTAATGGTATAGGTTGGCATGGCTTACGGTGGCGTGGCTTACAATAGGAGACTTCCGTTTACGTAACGTAAGCGCGGACATGAATATATTGTAGCGCACCGCCATCCAGGGAAATCATGAACCCGCTCGAAGCCCAGTTGCACTATCCGTTCGGCGACACCGTGCCCGCACCCGGCGATGCCATCGCTGTCGGCCCCGGCATTCGCTGGCTGCGTCTGCCGCTGCCGTTCGCGCTGGACCACGTCAACCTGTGGCTGCTCGACGACCTGGAAGACACCTTGACGGTGGTCGATTGCGGCGCCGCCACCGATGACAGCCGCGCCGGCTGGGAAAAGGTGATGGCGGCGCATTTTGGCGGCAAACCGCTGGGCCGCGTGGTCGTCACGCATTGCCACCCCGACCATGTGGGG
>DASVVD010000926.1:0-7598 GCA_036386715.1 Pseudoduganella sp. | reverse complement strand
TGGCACCACGCGCTGGTCGATGGTGCCGAACGGCGCATTGCCCTGCCTGTCGCGCGCCGCCATGCACACGCGGTCGCCGAAACGCATGAACTCCGTCCGTGGTTCGCCATGGTCGATGATCTCGATCACGCGGCGCTCGGCGATGCAGGCCGAGCCGGCGGCGCGGTCCTCGTTCGACACGGTGCCGGAACCGATCACCGTGCCGGCGGACAGGCGCCGGGTGCGTGCGGCATGGGCGATCAATTCGCCGAAGCTGTAGTTCATCTCAACGCCGTTCGGATTGCCGAACCACGCACCGTTCCACTGCACGTGGAGGTCCAGCTTCACGCGGCCATCTGCCCATGCCTCGCCCAGTTCGTCGGGCGTCACGGCCACCGGCGCGAAGCTGGTCGAGGGCTTGCACTGGAAAAAGCCAAAACCGGTCTTCATCTCGCGCGGACCCAGCTTGCGCAGGCTCCAGTCGTTGATCTGCACCAGCAGGCGCACCTGCTGCAAGGCGGCGGCAGCACTGGCACCCATCGGCACCGCGCCGGTGATCACGCCGAACTCGCCCTCGAAGTCGATGCCCAGGCTTTCGTCGGGCAGCGGCACGTCGTCGTGCGGGCCGAGGAAATCGTCGGAACCGCCCTGGTACATCACGGGAATCGTGTCGAAGTCGGGAATCGGCTCCGTATTGAAGGCCCGCTCCATCAGGCGGCCGTGGTTCAGGAACGCGGAGGCGTCGCACCACTGCCAGGTGCGCGGCAGCGGCGCCGCGCAGGCGGCGGGATCGAAAGCGAAGCCGCCTTCGGCGCTCCCGGCGTTCAAGGCGTCGTACAGCGCCTGCAGCGGCGCCTGTACATCGTCCCAGCGCTCGAGCGCTTCGCGCAGGCTTGGCGCGATGGCGCCGGCATCCATCGCGCGCGACAGGTCGCGCGAGACGACCACCAGCCGGCCGTCGGGCCTGTCGGACTTCAAGGTTGCGAATTTCATTGTTTTTCCTCTCTTGTCGCCAGCGCGGCGCGCAGCCCCGGTTCGTACTCGCCATCGAGCAGCACGAACAGCATGCGGCACATGGCGCCGGAGCGGTTGGCCCAGGCGTGGTTGGTACCGCGCTGGATCACGATGTCGCCCTGCGCCAGCGGCACTTCGCTGTCGTCCAGCACCAGCGTCATCGCGCCTTCGAGCACGATGCCGTAGTCGACCGATTCCGTGCGGTGCATCAGCGGGTGCGGCGAACCGGCCTCGACGGTCGATGCGGCAGCGTCGCCGATCTGTGCAAACGCATCCTGCATCCGCGCGGCGCCGTGCGCCAGGAACTCGTCGGTGTCGGGCGGGATATCGACGATGCGGATGCGCGAGCCATGGCGCGGCGGCGGCAGCACCAGCGTGCCCAGCGTGGGGTCGGCGCCGTTGCCGACCGGTGCCGGCGTGGCGGCCGTCGACCAGATTTCATGGAACACCGTGCCGGGGATCTTCTCGATCGGCACCACGGTGGGCAACGGGCCGGCTTCGATGACGATCGCCTTGCCCGCGGCGTCGTGGCCGGTGACGATGCGGCGAACCGGTTGCATGGCGCCCATCAGATCGCCCCGCTCAGCGCGACCAGCGTGTCGCGCATGATGCGGCCGTGTTCGGCCTTGTCGCCACCGGCGATCTCGATCTCGCCCAGCCGGCCGGAATTCTCGACCACCATGCGGCAGCGTTCCCAGCGGCGTTGCTCGAAAGCGTCCAGCGCACGGTCGACGCCCGGGTGGCGTTCCAGTTCCTCGGCCAGCACGAGCGCATCCTCGATGCCGATGCAGGCGCCGGAGGCCATGTGCGGCGTGGTGGCGTGCACGGTATCGCCGATCAGCACGATGCGGCCACGGTGCCATGGGCGCGGCAGCAGCAGGCCTTCCAGTGGCCGGTAGATAATCTGCGAGTCCGCGCCCAGCCGGGCGCGGATGTCCTGCAGCGCCGGCACGTCGAACGGCGCCAGCAGCGCCTGCAGCATCGGCAGGAACCGCGCCGGGTCGATATGGGCGCGCTCGGCGCGGTCCTCCGTCACGTACAGGTACATCTCGGTATCCGACACCGGCGCCGCGCCGGCCTTGATCTTCGGGCCCAGCCACATCATCGCGTGATCGATCTGCGCCGGCCGCGGCAGCACCGCGCGCCAGACGCCCTGCCCGGTGTACTTCGGGGCCGGGGCATCGGGGAACAGCGCCGTGCGCATCGCCGAATACAGCCCGTCCGCGCCGATCACCAGGTCGTAGCGGGCCGTGCCGCCGTCGGTGAACACCACGTCCACGCCGTCGTCATCCTGGGCGAACGAGGCGAAGGTGCAGCCCAGGCGCACGTTGGTGCCGGAGGCGCGGGTCGCCTCGGCGAGGATCGCCGCCAGCACGGGGCGCATGATGGCGCCGCCACCCGGCACGTCCGGCCCGGCGATGCGCGGGGTCGGCAGCGTGGCGATCAGGTGCCCGCCGGAGGTATGCAGGTCCACGTTGTCGTGGGCGGAGCCGCGCCGCAGGAATGCATCGAGTACGCCCAGCGTGCGGAAGGCGCGCAGCGTGGCGCCGCCCAGGCTGATGCCGGCGCCGTAGGAGCGCCAGCCGGCGTCGATCTCGACCAGGTCGACATCGATGCCGCGTTTCCGCAGTTCGATGGCGGCGGCCATGCCGGAAAAGCCGCCGCCTACGATCAGCGCGCGCCGCACCGCAGCTTGCTTGTCGGGTGTGTTCATGTTGGTCTCCCTCCGCCTTCTGGCGGCATGTGGATATTGTTATCGGGTGTCAGCGCCAGCTCGACGCGTTGCAGGCCCTGGCCCAGGCAGGGCCCCAGCGTGCAGATGCCGGTGGCGATGTCGAACTGGGCGCCATGCGCGGCGCACACGATGCGCGTGCCGTCCGCGTTCAGGTAGGCATCCTTGCGCCAGGCCAGCGGTGTCGTGCCATAGTGGGGACAGGCATCGCGCCAGCCATGCACGCGGTCGCCCTGCCGCACGACCAGCAGCGTGTCGCGCCCCTCGCCGCCGGGATCGAAGCCGCGCGACGTGCCGTCCCGGATATCCTCGAGACGGCACAGGAACACGGCTGCCATCAGTGGCGTTCCGCGGCTCCCGCGGCACCCGGTGGCGGGCCGCCCGGCGCCCAGTTGTCGCGCTTCTCGAACAGGAACAGCTGCGACGCATCGGCGCCCATCGGCGCCTCGCGTGCGGTCCACTGTTCGTCGTGCAGGTCCATGTCGGCGTCGTATTCCACATGGCAGCCCAGCGGGCTGTTGAAGTACCAGAACCAGTTCGAGCCCATCTTGTGCCGGCCCGGGCCCCAGAACGACTGGTAGCCCTTGTTCACGAAGCGCGATCCGGCCTGCATCACCTCGGTCGGGCCGCCCATGTGGAACGTGAAGTGCTCGATGCCCTTCATGAACGGCGGTGTCTGGATCATGAACAGGGTGTGGTGATCAAGCGTACCGGCCGGGCGCAGGAACGGGCCGGCGCCCAGCAGCCGGTCGGTGCAGGCAAACCCCAGGCGCTCGACATAGAACCGTTCGGCGCGCGCCACGTCAGGCACGAAGTACACCACGTGCGACAGCGTGCGCGGCAACGCCGGCGCATGCTCGTCGACGGCAACCACGTTCGGCCTGCGCTGCGCCGGCGCACCCGGCGCGTTGATCGGTTCGGCCGGCAGGGCCAGGGGGCGCCGCACGGTCACCTGGAAGCCGAGCACGAAGCCCATGTCGTCCTGTGCTTCGATGCTGCCGTCGGCCAGGCGTTTCACTTCGCGGTCGCGGCCCAGCTCCTCGGCGATGGCGCCGAGCGTGCGTTCGTCGGCCACCCCGTAGATGGTCTTGCGCAGCATGCTGGCCGTGCCCATCGGCGGCGGCAGGCCGGCGTCGTCCTTGTGGGCCAGCACGACCGCGGTGCCGTCCAGCGCCTCGAAGCGGCCATTGCCTACAGGTTGGAGGCCGTAGTCTGCCAGGTATTGCGCGCAGGCGGCAACGTCGTCCACGCCGAAGACCAGCGCGTCGGGTCCGATGATGTTCATGGTGTCTCCTCGTTCTTGCTATCAGTTGGCGGCGGTGCGGCCGCCGAGTGTTTCGGCGACCCAGTCCGCGATATAGGCGCCGGCATTGGCGGAATTGTCGAAGCTGGAGTGCTGCACGCCGCCTTCGCGGTCCGTGAATATCTTCAGTTCGCGCCGTGGGCTGTTGACCAGGCCGTCGTAGGTGCGCTGGGCCCAGTGCAGCGGGATCTGCGAATCCTTTTCGCCGTGCGTGACCAGGAAAGGCACCGTGATGCGGTCCAGCACACCGTCCAGGTGCACGTTCTCGGCGATGCGCATGAAGTCGTCCATGTCCTTCGCGCCCCAGACCCAGCGCACGTGTTCCCAGTAGTGCGGCACCGGGAAGCTGCCTTCCTTCGACAGCCGCTTTTTCTGCACGTCGCGCCAGTCATGGTTGGCGCCCCATACCACGCCGCAGGCGAAGCGCGGCTCAAAGGCCACCGCACGCGGGCAGTAATAGCCGCCCAGCGAAACGCCCTCCAGGCCGATGCGTTTCGGGTCGACGTCAGGGTGTGTCTCCAGCCAGTCGACGACCTTGCTGGCCCAGCGTTCGCTGTCGAATACGGCCGTCATGCCGTGCAGGCGCAGTGCCTCGCCGGTGCCCGGCTGGTCGATCACCAGCGACGACACGCCGCGCTGCGCCAGCCAGCGCGGCAGGCCCACCCGGTATTTCATTTCCTTGGTCGAATCGAGGCCGTTGACCTGCACCAGGATCGGCGCCGGGCCCGCACTGGCTCCTCCTGCTCCCTCGGCGCGCACGTACAGTCCCGAGATATGGGAATCGCCATACGGGATCTCGACGCGCTCGCAGTTCTCGCCGGCCAGGCGGATGCCGCGGGCGAAAACGTCGAGGAAGCGCCGGTAAAGCTCGGTGCGGCCCGGCGCGCCGTGCGCCTGCAGGCGTTCGGCGGTCAGGTAATACGTGGCGGCGCGGCCGTATTTGTCGCCGGCCGAGATGAGCCGGCCGCGGCGCTCGTCCTCCTCGGCCAGGCCGCACAGCTTGTCGGCCATGGTCGACCAGGTGGCGCGGAACGCGCGGGTGCCTTCGGCGTCGGGCTGGCGTGCCGCCTCCTGCAGTGGCGCGCACATTTCCTCGATCTCGCCGATCTTCGCACCCATTTCGATGGCCAGGTCGACCGACAGGTTCCAGACATAGTTGGTCGGGAAGTACTTGAACATGCTGATTCCTTGTATTGATTGGATTGCGGCGTGGCTCGCGGATCGCGGCCGCGCCGGCAGGACGACTGTCAGCAATATAAGGAAACGGCATCCTGCCGAAAAATGGATTATTTCCATGCCAGCCATCCGCCGGATCGATACCTGGCAACGCTGGCGGCTTCAGTGTTGAAACTAGGCAACAATAAATTGTCAAACAGGTACGCAGGAATAAAGTTTATTTGATGCCATACGGCAATTCCTTTATCTTTCATCCCGCAACGCCCGTCGCCACCGACTTCGCGGCAACTTTGAAAACAACGGATCACACTCAGAATGAAACTCAAACTGTTAGCTGCAGCCATCGTCGGCGCACTCGGCATCGCTCACGCCAATGCGGCGGACCTGGGCGGCGAAAACCTCAGCATCACCGGCTTCGGCACGCTGGCGGCTGCGAAAAGCAATACGGAAGAGGCGCGCTACGTGCGCTCGAACCAGCGCGAAGGCACGGCCGGCACCACCACCATCGGCCTCGATTCGAACCTGGGCCTGCAGGCCACCTACAAGTTCTCGGACAAGCTGTCGGCCACCACGCAGATCCTGTCGCGCAAGGCGACCGGCGACAGCTTCACGACCGAACTCGCCTGGGCATTTTTCAAATACCAGGTCAACGACGAATTCGCCGTGCGCGTGGGCCGCGTGGTCATGCCGACTTTCCTGATTTCCGACTACAAGAACGTTGGCTATGCCAACACGATGATGCGTCCGCCGACCGAACTGTATGGCTCGAACTTCCTCGAGAACATCGACGGCGCCGACGTGACCTGGCAGCGCAGCGTGGGCGACACGAACTTCACGGCGCAGGCCGTGGCAGGCATCGTGCACGGCAAGGTCTACAGCGCGCAGTCGCACACGGAAGACCGCTTCCAGTCGCCGCATGCGGCGATCGCCTTCAGCGCCGAGCGTGGCCCTGTCACGCTGCGCGTAGCCCACGTGCGCGGCAAGCTGAAAATCGACGAACCGGGCCTGAACGGCTTGGCGGACGCTGTCGCCGGCGCCGGCTTCGGCCAGCTGGCAAGCGACTTCGGCATGCGTGAACAGAAGGTGATTTCGTTCACGTCGGTCGGCCTGATGGCCGACTGGAACAACATCGTGGTGCAATCGGAATACGGTATCCGCCGCGGTGTCGACAAGATGTTCCTGGCCGATGCGGATGCGTGGTACGCGATGGCCGGCTACCGCTTCGGCAAGGTACTGCCTTACTATGCGCACGGCAGCTTCAAGTCCAGGCCGTCCGTCGACGTCCCGACGGGCCTGGCCGGCATTCCGGCCCTGCATGGCGCGATCTCGGGCGTACTGGCGCCAACCGGGCAGTCCTCGGATACCCTCGGCGTGCGCTGGGACTTCGCCAGGTCGGCGGCCCTGAAGGTGCAGGTCGACCGCATCAAGCCGGGCGTGAAAAATGCGCTGCTGCAGGACGTTACGGCGGCAGGCACCGGCAAGAACGTCACGGTCATCGCCGCCGGCGTCGACTTCGTTTTCTAAGGAGCAGCCATGAAAAAAGTATTGCATGCCGTTGCCGTTGCCACGCTCGCGGTGGCAGCCAGCAGCGCTGCCGCCGAGACGGTGGTGATCGTCAGCGCGAAAAACCCGGCCACCCGCATGTTTTCCGAACAGGCGGCCCAGTTCTTCCTCGGCAAATCGACGATGTTCACGCCGGTCGACCAGGCCGACGGTTCGGCGATCCGCAACGAGTTCTACAAGAAGGTGACCGACAAGGACGCGGCCCAGGTGAAAGCCATCTGGTCGAAGCTGGTGTTTACCGGCAAGGCGCAGGCGCCGAAGGAATTCAAGACCAGCGCCGAGGTGAAGAAGGCCGTGGCCGACGACCCGAAAGCCATCGGCTACATCGACAAGTCGGCCGTGGACGACACGGTCAAGGTCATCCTCACACTGCAGTAACCGTTGTAACTGGCATCAGGCGCCGAACAGCTCGACGAGCAGCGCGCGCAGCCAGGCGCTGGCACCGTCCTTGTGGTATTTGCGGTGCCAGTGCTGCTTGAGGTCGAACGGCGGAATGTCCAGCGGCGGCTCGAGCAGCCGGATGTCCGCCAGCTTCGCGAACGATTCGCCCACCGCCCGCGGCACCGTCACCACCAGGTCGCTCGACGCGATCAGGAACGGGATCGACATGAAGTGCGGCGTCGACAGCACCACCCTCCTCTCGATCCTTTGCCGGCCCAGGAACTGTTCGAACACTTCCTGGCTGCGCCCTTCCGCCTTGATCACGGCGTGCCCCATCTTCAGGAACGCATCGAGCGTGAGCCGGCGCGCGCGGTAAGGGTGCCCCTGCCGCAGCAGGCAGATAAAATCGTGCGAGAACAGCCGCTGCTGGAACAGGTTGCGGTGGTGCAG
>DASVVD010000925.1:0-16347 GCA_036386715.1 Pseudoduganella sp. | reverse complement strand
GCGCGAGCCCTGGCACATCCACCGCAAGGATGGCGAGCCGCTGTTCATGCTGGCGCTGGCCAACTTCGGGCCGCTCAGGGATGGCAACCCGGAACACAAGGCCGAATCCGGCTTCGTGCTGGTGACGGCCGATGCCGAAGGCGGCATGATCGACGTGCACGACCGCCGGCCAGTGGTGCTGAACGCCGCGGATGCCGCCACCTGGCTTGATCCCGAGCTGCCGCGCGACCAGGCGGAGTTGCTGGCACGGCAGATGGCGCTGGGGCCGGAAGCGTTCGAATGGTACCGCGTCAGCACCGAGGTCAACTACGCCGGGCGCGATGGCGCGCATTTGGCCGAACCCCTGGCCGAAGCACTCGACGAGCCACCGGCGGACCAGGAAAACGCATGAGCGGCAAAGGCAAGGCAGGCAAGGTCACGGTGCGCGGCGCGCGCGAACACAACCTGAAAAATGTCGACCTGGAGATCCCGCGCGACGCGCTGGTGGTCTTCACCGGCGTGTCCGGCTCCGGCAAGTCGTCGCTGGCGTTCGGCACGCTGTATGCCGAGGCGCAGCGCCGCTATCTCGAATCGGTGTCGCCGTATGCGCGCCGGCTGTTCCACCAGATGCCGGTGCCGCAGGTCGACGAGATCGATGGCCTGCCGCCCGCGGTGGCCCTGCAGCAGCAGCGCGGCACGCCCACCACCCGTTCCTCGGTGGGCAGCGTGACGACACTGTCGAACTCGTTGCGCATGCTGTATTCGCGCGCCGGCGATTATCCGCCCGGCCAGGAACTGCTGTACGCCGAGTCGTTCTCGCCCAACACGCCGGAAGGCGCCTGCCCGCAATGCCACGGCCTGGGCCGGGTCTACGACGCCACGGAAGCCTCGATGGTGCCGGACGACGCGCTGACGATCCGCGAGCGCGCCGTGGCCGCCTGGCCCACCGCCTGGCATGGCCAGAACCTGCGCGACATCCTGGTCACGCTGGGCTACGACGTCGACACGCCATGGCGCGACCTGCCCAGGAAGACCCGCGACTGGATCCTGTTCACCGACGAACAGCCGACCGCGCCGGTCTATGCCGGCCTCACGCCCGAGGAAACGCAGCGCGCCCTGAAACGCAAGGAAACCCCGAGCTACCAGGGCACCTTCACCGGCGCGCGCAAGTACGTGCTGCAAACCTTCGCCAACACGGAAAGCGCGTCGATGAAGAAGCGCGTGGCGCGCTACATGGTCAGTACCGAATGCCCGGCGTGCCGCGGCAGGCGCCTGCGGCCCGAGGCGCTGTCCGTGACGTTCGCCGGGCACGACATCACCGAACTGGCACGCCTGCCGCTGCAGCGGCTGGCGCACACCATGGCGCCTTACGCCGACGGCACCGCGAAGGTCAGCGCCAAGGCGCGGGCGGCGCACCCGGAAAAGCTGATCGTCACGCAGCGCATCGCCCAGGATGTGCTGGCGCGCCTGGAGGTGCTGCTGGACCTCGGCCTGGGCTACCTGGCGCTGGACCGCGGCACGCCCACGCTGTCGCCGGGCGAGCTGCAGCGGCTGCGGCTGGCCACGCAGGTGCGCTCGAACCTGTTCGGCGTGGTCTACGTGCTCGACGAGCCGTCGGCCGGCCTGCACCCGGCCGATACCGTCGCGCTGCTGCGCGCGATGGACCGGCTGAAGGCCGCCGGCAACTCGCTGTTCGTGGTCGAGCACTCGCTCGACGTGATCCGGCATGCCGACTGGATCGTCGACGTGGGCCCGGCGGCCGGCGAGGGTGGCGGCCATGTGCTGTACAGCGGCGAGCCGGCCGGCCTGGACGCGGTGGACGGCTCGCAAACGAAGCGCTACCTGTTCCCGGCCGCGCCGCCGCCGGCACGCGCGCCGCGCGCGCCGCAGGGCTGGCTGAAGCTGGCCGGCGTCACGCGCAACAACCTGTACCGGCTGTCCTGCCAGTTCCCGCTCGGCGTGCTGACCACGGTGACCGGCGTTTCCGGTTCCGGCAAATCGAGCCTGGTGAGCCAGGTGCTGGTCGAACTGGTGACGCGCGCGCTCGGCCACGAAAACGCCGCCGAACCGGACGAAGGCGACGAGCCGGAACAGCAGGCCCCGGCCACGCTCGAGGGCAGGATCACCGCCGGCCTGGAAGATATCCGGCGCCTGGTGCGGGTCGACCAGAAGCCGATCGGCCGCACGCCGCGTTCCAACCTGGCCACCTATACCGGCCTGTTCGACCACGTGCGCAAGCTGTTCGCCGCAACGAAAACGGCGAAAGCGCGGCGCTACGATGCCGGCCGCTTTTCGTTCAACGTGGCCAAGGGCCGCTGCGACAATTGCGAAGGCGAAGGCTTCGTGATGGTGGAGCTGCTGTTCCTGCCCAGCGTGTATGCGCCGTGCCCGGTGTGCCATGGCGCGCGCTACAACGCCAAGACCCTGGAGGTGCAGTACGACGGTCGCAACGTGGCCGAGGTGCTGGCGATGACGGTCGACGCGGCGTGGGAATTCTTTGCCGACGAGCCCTTGCTGCGCCGTGCGCTGGACGTGCTGCGCGACGTCGGCCTCGGTTACTTGCGGCTGGGCCAGCCGGCCACCGAGCTGTCCGGCGGCGAGGCGCAGCGCATCAAGCTGGCCACCGAGCTGCAGCGCGCCGCGCGCGGCAGCATGCTGTACATCCTCGACGAGCCCACTACCGGCCTGCACCCGGCGGACGTGGAGCGGCTGGTGGTCCAGCTGCAGAAACTGGTCGATGCCGGCAACACGGTGATCGCCGTCGAGCACGACATGCGCGTGGTGGCGGCGAGCGACTGGGTGATCGATATCGGGCCCGGCGCGGGCGAGGAGGGCGGCCGCATCGTTGCCGCCGGGCCGCCCGCCACTGTGGCGGGCACGGACGCCAGCCGGACAGCGCCCTGGCTACGCAGTTTCCTGGCCGGCCGTCAGAACCAGCCCTGAACGGCGCCGTAGGCCGCCACCGACAGGGTGGCGCCTACCCATACCATCGGCATCACAACGGCGCGCAGGCCGTGCGCAATCACTGCGCTGGGGCGATGCAGGCGCATCAGTGCCATCACCGCCAGCAGGTTCTGCGCCGCCACGGCGATATTGACTGACAGGGCGCCGCCCAGGCACCACGCCACGAGACTGCCGCGGCCGTGCGGATCTTCCGGCCCCAGCTCGCCATCGGCCAGCACCAGCAAGGCGCCCTGTGCCACGGCAAGCACCAGCCCGTACAGGCTCACGTTCAGGAAGCGCGGCTGGAACCAGCCGCTGCGGCATTGCGGCACGAGCGCGAGCACATGCAGCGCGATCGCCAGGATCACGCCAAGGCGCAGCACGCCGCCAAGTTGGGCAAGCAGGGTGACATTCATCGCAGCACTCCGGTAACCCCGCACGTTGTCGGCACCGGCCGGCACGGTGTTCGGACATGGCTGCCTGCACATGAGTGTCTGCACATGAGCGGCAACCTGCAAGGCGGCACGCGCCACTGGCACAGGGATGTTTGAACATAGCGGCGTTCGATGCCGGTCGGCGCACGATAGCGCATCCGTGATATCCCTTCACGACATGCCACCCTGCGACATCATGCGACATGGCCTTTCGACGGGCGCTACACTTGCCATTCGACGGATGAGCATGGAGTGGAGGTGTGCATGGGGGACTGGATCGATTATCTGCAATGGCCTGCGATGGCCGCTTCGCTGCTGGCCGCCTGGCTGGTCGCCTCGTTGAAGGCGCGCCGGCGCCTTTCCGGCTTCGTGGTTTTCCTGGGCAGCAATGCGATGTGGATCACCTGGGGCTTGCATGACGACGCCTGGGCGCTCATCGTATTAAACTGCTGCCTGGCCGCCACCAATGTCCGTGGCATCATCAAGAACCGGAAAGCACAGGAAACCACATGACCACCCCGCTGCACATCGTCTGCCCCCATTGCGATGCCGTCAACCGCGTGCCGGATGAACGGCTGGGCGAGGGGCCCACGTGCGGCAAGTGCCAGCTCGGCCTGTTTACCGGCACGCCCACCGACCTGTCGGGCGCGCGCTTCCAGAAACACATCGAACGCAGCGACATCCCGGTGCTGGTCGATTTCTGGGCGCCCTGGTGCGGTCCGTGCCGGACCATGGCGCCGTTCTATGCGCAGGCCACGCAGCGGCTCGAGCCGCGGGTGCGCGTGGTGAAGGTCGATACCGAAGCCAACGGGGAGCTGGGCGCGCGCCACCAGATCCGCAGCATTCCCACGCTGGCGCTGTTCCGCGCGGGGCGCGAGATCGCCCGCCAGCCGGGAGCCATGGATGCGACCAATATCCTGGCATGGGTGCAAGGACACCTGGGCCGGTAAGGGACAGCGCTTTCCTTATCGCCATTAATAAGTAAAAACGTTTACTTATTGCCGGGTTCGCCGTATAGTCGGCCCATGAACCATCTTCTCCTGCTCTCGGCGGCTTGCCTGCTGGCGTTGCTGTCCACCGTCGGCGCATCGCTGCCGTATCCGATCCTGCCGCCGTTGTTCGCCTCCGGCGCCGCGAACGGCCTGAATGCCTTCCTGGGGTTGCCGCCGAAGCTGCTGTTCGGCATTGCGCTGACCGTCAATCCGCTCGGGCTGCTGATCGGCGCCACGCTGCTCGGCCCGCTGTCCGACCGCTATGGCCGCCGCCGCATCCTGCTGGCCACCGCCTTCGGTGCCGCGGCCGGGCATGCCCTGACAGCCTGGGCGCTGGTGCAGGAGTCCTTCCCGCTGTTCGTGCTGGCCCGCTTTGCCACCGGCCTGCTGGAAGGCAACGGTTCGGTATGCCGCGCGCTGATCGCGGAAAAATTTACCGGCGCCGAACGGGCGCGCGGGCTGTCGCTGGTTAACGGCGCCTTCCACCTGGGCTGGCTGGTGGGGCCGATGCTGGCCGGGTTGACGCTGGGCTTCGGCATCGCGGTGCCGTTCGCCGCCGCGATCGCTGCGCTGGTGCTGGCCGGGGTGCTTGCCGCGCTTGCCTTGCCGCGCGAGGCGCCGTCCCTCGAGACCACGTCGCTGTGGCAGGTGGCGCGGCACCGCCATGCGCTCAACCTGTTGCGCCACGCCGAGCCGCGCACCCTGTTCTTCATCCAGCTGGCCGGCTTTTGCGGCGTGGCCGCGTTCTACGAGTTTTACCCGTTATGGCTGGTGGAAGAAGGGCGCTACGATGCCGCGCGGATCGCGCTGATCAACATGACGATGTGCGGCATCATGACGGCCGCTTCCGTGGTGGCCGGGCGCTATGCCGGCGGCGATTCGCTGCGCCGCGCCGGCTGGTTCGCCTGGGGCATCGCGCTGGCGGTGGGCTGTGTCGCCGTCGGCAATTTGTGGATGGGGCTGGTGGCCATCACCCTGTTCGGCATTCCCAACGCCTTCTTCAATGCCACCGTGCAGCCATGGGCGGCGGAACGCTTCGCCGCCCATGGACAGGGCGCCGTGATGGGGCTGATGTCGACGACGTTCTGCCTGGCCACGATCCTGATGGCGCTGCTCGGCTCGGTGCTGGTGCTGGTCGACACGCGCCTGGTGCTGGCGGTGGGGGCTGCGGCGAGCCTCTGGGCCGGCTGGCGGCTGCACAACTGGCGCCACGAACTGGCGCCCGTACTGAAAGGAATCCACTGATGAACACCGCCGACCGCATCCTGTTCCTGCTCAAGACAAGGGGGCCGCAGACGGCGCAGCAGCTGGCCGCGCTGCTGGAACTGACGTCGATGGGCGCGCGGCGCCATCTCGAGGCGGCCGAGGAAAAGGGGCTCGTCGGCTTCGCGGACGTGGCCGAGAAAGTGGGGCGGCCATCGCGGCGCTGGCTGCTCACCGACGCCGGCCATGCGCGCTTCCCGGACCGCCATGCCGACCTCACGGTGGCCCTGATCGACCAGGTGAAGGCGCTGTTCGGCGACGCGGCGATGGACCGGCTGATCGTCTCGCGCGAGACCGCCAGCGAAGCGTTCTACCGCGACACCATCGGCACGGCCGGCGCGCTGCCCGAACGGGTGGCGGCCCTGGCCCAGGCGCGCGACGTGGAAGGCTACATGGCCGAAGTGGAAGCGCAGCCGGACGGCAGCCTGCTGCTGGTGGAAAACCATTGCCCGATCTGCGCCGCCGCCAGGGCCTGCCAGGATTTCTGCCGTTCCGAGCTCGACGTGTTCCAGCGCGTGCTGGGGCCGGGCTGCAGTGTCGAGCGGACCGAGCACCAGCTGGCCGGGGCGCGGCGCTGCGCCTACCGCATCGTGCCGGTTTAAGGATTCGTCTGGAGGCAGCTCTTCCGGAAGAGGTTCTGCGGGAACGCCGGATTTCGCCGCCGTGGTGTACAGTGGCAAAAACACAACGGAGGAAACCATGCCACTGGAAGACGAAGCACGCCGCAAGTTCGTGGCGGAAGTCTGGAAACGCTACGAGGAAGTGCAGAACTGGGCAATTGCCAACTGGCCCGATGCGGAACACCCGCTGTCGACCAGCGACTTCGTCGAAGGCCGCAAGGAAATCCTGGGCCTGGGCCTGCCGCCCGCGCAAAAGCTCACGCACGACCCGCACGCGGCGCCCGAGCCCGAGGACGGCGGCCCGCAATACCTGGATGTGACGCCGGCCCCGTGGCCTTGATCAGCCGCGCAGTTATCCTGTCATTCCGCCCTGCGGAGGGCGGGGCTCAGCTCAGCCGCGCCGCGCGGGGATCCAGCACAGCAGGCTGACCAGTAGCCAGCCCCGCAGTTATCCCATCATTCCGCCCTGCGGAGGGCGGGGCTTAGCTCAGCCGCGCCGCGCGGGGATCCAGCACAGCAGGCTCACCACTAAACAGCCCAGCACTCCGCAAGCGAGCTTGAATGCGCTGTCGAACAGCAGCGGCGCGACCAGGCCGGACACCAGCGCGAACAGCGTCATCTGGATGAACGACTGCAGCGACGCGGCCAGCCCGCTGTTGTCGGGGAACAGGTTCAGCGCCAGCAGCGACAGCGGCGGCATCGCCAGGGCCAGCGCCAGCGAATAGAAGAACAGCGGCAGCACGGCCCACGGCACGGCCGCCGTGAAGAAATACGTGTAGGCCACGTTGGCCAGCACGGCCACCGTCATGCCCGCATAGCTCATCCAGACCAGCTGCGCCTGCGAATACCGGCTGGCCAGCTTGCCCGACAAGGCCGAACCCACCACCATGCCGGCCACCAGCGGAATGAACAGCCAGCCGAAGGCCGTCTCCGGCAGGTGCAGGATGTTCATCACGAAGTATGCCGCCGAGCCGATGTACAGCGCGAAGCCGCCGAAGGCCACGCCCAGCGCGGCCGACAGCAGCAGGAACCGATGGTTGCGCAGCACCTTCAGGTAATTCGCGGCGATCAGTTTGACCTCGAACGGGTGCCGTTTCTGCTGCGGCAGGCTTTCCGGCAGCCAGCGCCACACGGCGAACAGCATGACCACCCCGAACAGCGCGAGGAACCAGAAGATCGAGCGCCAGCCCAGCGATACCTGCATCCAGCCGCCCAGGATCGGTGCGATCGCCGGCGCCAGGCCGAACACCATCATGATGTGCCCGAGGATCTTCTGCGCATCGGCGCCGTCGAAGCGGTCCTGCACGATCGCGCGGCCGACCACCGAGCCGGCGCCGGAGGACAGGCCCTGCAGCACGCGGCAGGCCAGCAGGAAACCCAGCGAACCGGCCAGCGCGCCACCCACCGAGGCGATGATGTACGCCACCAGCGACCACAGGATCACCGGGCGGCGCCCGAGCGTGTCCGACAGCGTGCCGTAGAACAGCATCATGAAGGCGAAACAGAACAGGAACAGCGACAGCGTCTGCTGGATGGCGATCGGCGTTGCGCCGAACTCGGCGGCGATGGCCGGGAACGACGGCAGATAGGTGTCAATGGCCAGCGGCCCCACCATCGTCAGGCCGGCCAGGAGCAGCGTCAGCAGGATATTCATGGAGAGAGTATCGTTATTGTTTTTCGGGCGCGTATTGTACGCCAGCCCGGTGACCGCCGCCCGGAGCCATCCGGTCATATCGATATGACGTTATCGCATAACCGGGGCGGCACGGTTTTCCGTAGAATGCGCGTGCGCGCAAGCTGCGCGACTTATCAGCAGATGAAGAGAAGAACATGACAATCGACACCTTCGACGGCACCGGCGTGAAGCCTGCCCATTGGGACCTGGAAGCCGTGGTCACGGCGCTGCGCGTCTCGCGCGAGGCCACCCACAACATCCGCCACCAGCGCCGCGTGCGCGAGCTGCCTTCGCGCGAGGCCTTGAGCACGATCGTCAACGGCCTGTCGGCCGTGCTGTTCCCCACCCATTACGGCCGGCCCAACCTGACGGACGAGAGCATCGATTTTTTTGTCGGCGACACGCTCAACACCACGCTGAACCGCCTGACCGAACAGGTGCGGCGCGGCCTGCAGTTCGCCGACGACGCCGACCTGGCCGAAGACACGCTGACCCAGAAGGCGCACGACATCACCCGTGCCTTTGCCGCCAGCCTGCCGCAGATCCGCGGGCTGCTGGTGTCGGACGTGCAGGCCGCCTACGCGGGCGACCCTGCGGCCACGTCGATCGCCGAGATCATGCTGTGCTATCCCGGCACCATCGCGATCCTGTACTACCGGCTGGCCCACCAGCTGCACCGGCTCGGCTCGCCGTTCCTGGCGCGCATGATCTGCGACATCAGCCATTCGCTGACCGGGGTCGACATCCATCCGGGCGCACAGATCGGCGCCAGCTTCTTCATCGACCACGGTACCGGCGTGGTGATCGGCGAAACGGCGATCCTGGGCGAGCGCGTGCGGCTGTACCAGCACGTGACGCTGGGCGCCAAGCGCTTCCCGACGGATGCGTCGGGCATGCTGATCAAGGGTACGCCGCGCCACCCGATCGTCGAGGACGACGTGGTGGTCTACGCCGGTGCCACCGTGCTCGGCCGGATCACGATCGGCGCCGGTTCCACCATCGGCGGCAACGTGTGGCTGACGCAGAGCGTGCCGCCGAACAGCAACGTGTCGCAGGCGCAGATGCGCAGCGACTGACGCAGCGTCGGTCGGCGCATCGTTCGGGGGCTGATGCCGGCTAGTCCGGCAGCTCGTCATCCTGCAACGCGAAATCGCCGCGCTCGTACGCCGCCAGCACGCTGCCGGCGGCGGCGAGGTCGCTCTCCAGTACCAGCACGCGCACGCCGCCCAGGGCCGGCGAAATCAGCTGGTCCACCTGCGAGTGGTGATCGTCCGCCACCACCGCGGCGATGCCGGCCGCCTGCAGGCAGCCGCGCAGCACGTGGGCCTGCGTCGGCACCAGGCAGCGCGCCGCGATCGCGTAGTCATCCTTGCGCTGTTCGGCCATCATGGTCTCCCTGTTTTTCGCCATTATTTCAGCCATTATGGATGGGGCCGGCAAAAGAGGGCGCGCAATGGCGCTACAGCGCGTGCGTGGCGTACAGCTCGTCGAGAATGGTCCGCTTCAGCGCTGCCTGCGCCAGGTCGCCGCGCGTGCGCGAACCGGGCGGCGGCGCATACTCGGCGCGCAGGCCGCCGTCCGCGCCGTCGAGCAGCACGATCCGGTCGCTGAGGAACAGCGCCTCGTCGAGATCGTGCGTGACCATCAGGATCGTCAGCGCGTGTTCGCGTGCCACGCGCCGCAGCAGGTCCTGCAGGCGGATGCGGGTGAACGCGTCGACGGCGGAAAACGGCTCGTCCAGCAGCAGCACGCGGGGCCGGTTGAACAGCCCGCGGGCGATCGCCGCGCGCTGCGCCTGGCCACCGGAAAGCTGGCGCGGCAGGTAGCCGCCCAGGTCGGCCAGGCCCACTTCGGCCAGCAGCGGCGCCGGATCGGCATCGCCGCCGAACGCCACGTTCTGCGCCACCGTCAGCCACGGGAACAGGCGCGGTTCCTGGAAGATCAGGCCGATATCGGCCGACACGCCATCGAGCGGCGTGCCGGCGAGCGTGACGCGGCCCTGCCAGTCGCGATCCAACCCGGCCACGATGGACAGCAGGCTGCTCTTGCCGCTGCCGCTGGCGCCGATCAGGGTGACGAATTCGCCTTCGGCCAGCCGCAGCCGCAGGTCGCGCAGCACGCTGCGTTCGCCGAAGGCCTTGCGGGCGACATGGATGTCGAGCAGCGCACTGTCGGGCTGTGGCCTGCCGGCCAGGTTCAGGTCGTGCAGGTTCATGCGGCCCTCGCCAGGTCGTCGCGCCAGGCCAGCAGCCGCGTTTCCAGGCGCCGCATCAGCGTGTCGCTGAGCTTGCCCAGCAGCGCCAGCAGCAGGATCGCGGCGAGCACGATATCGGCGCGGCCCGTTTCGCGGCCATCGCTGAGCAGGTAGCCCAGGCCGCGGCTGGCGGCGATCAGTTCGGCCGCCACCATGAACATCCATGCCAGCGACAAGCCGTTGCGCAGCCCCGTCATCAGCGACGGCAACGCAGCGGGCAACAGCACGCGCCGCGCCAGCGCCACGCCCCGCAGCCGGTACAGCCGGCCCACCTCGACCAGCTTGCGGTCGACGCCGGCAATGCCGGCAGCGGCGCCCATGTAGACGGGGAAGAAGGCGCCGATCGCGATCAGCACCAGCTTCGGCGCCTCGTCGATGCCCAGCCACAGCAGCAGCAGCGGCACCCAGGCCAGCGACGGCACCGCGCGCAGCGCCTGGAACGTGGGATCGAGCAGCGTGGCGATGCGCGCATCGAGGCCGACGGCGGCACCGATGACGATGCCAAGCAGCGCGCCCGCGGCATAACCGGCGGCCACGCGCAGGGTGCTGGCGAGCACGTGCCCCAGCAGGTCGGCATGGCCCAGCTGCGCCAGCGTGGCCGCGATTTCGGAGGGCGGCGGCAACAGGTGCGCCGGCACGGCGCCGGCCCGCACCAGTAGTTCGACGCCGGCCAGCGCCAGGGCCGGCAGCAGCAGGCCCCATGCCGGGTGCAGGCGGGCGCGCCGGGGCGCCGCTGCGGGCACCGGCATGGCTTGCACCGGCCCGGCCGGGGCCTTGCCGCCTGCCAGCTCGATGCTCGAATGCAGGGCAGGTGGTGCCATGGTCAGGCCTTTGCGGTCAGCGACCGGGCGAAGCGGGTATCGATCAGGTCGGCAATGGTCCTGTCCAGGTCCGTGCCGGGCTTGACCAGCGCCTCCTCCTTCAGGATCGGCGCGGCCTGCTTCAGCGCCTTCACCTGTTCGTCGCCCGGCTGCGGCTGCGAGAAATCGCTGCGCAGCTTGACCTGCAGCAGGGCGACCGGCAGCGATACCTTGGCTTCCTCGGACAGGATGCGCGCCGCCTCGGAAGGGTTGGCGATGGTCCACTTGCGGGCCCGCTCATAGGCCGCCAGCACGCGCATGACTTCGTCCGGCCGCTGCGCCAGGAACTGTTCGCGCACGTTCAGGAAACCGTATGTATTGAACGCCACGTTCCGGTAGACCAGCCGCGAGCCGCCTTCGAGCTCGCTGGCCGCCATGTGCGGATCGAGGCCGGCCCACGCGTCGACGCGGCCCTGTTCCAGGGCCGTGCGGCCATCCGCATGCTGCAGCGCCACGTGTTCGATGTCGCCCCGTTTCAGGCCCGCCTGTTTCAGGGACCGCAGCAGGAACAGGTAAGGGTCGGTGCCCTTGGTGGCCGCGACTTTTTTACCCTTCAGGTCGGCTACCGAGCGGATCGGCGAATCCTTGCGCACCACCAGCGCCGTCCATTCCGGGCGCGAGTAGATGTACGGCGTGCGGATCGGATTGCCGTTGGCGCGCGCCAGCAGGGCCGCCAGCCCGGCCGACGAGCCGATGTCGATGCTGTCGCCGTTCAGGTATTCGAGCGCGCGGTTGCTGCCGGCCGAGAGCACCCATTTGATGTCGGTTCCCGCCGGCTTGAAGGCTTCTTCCAGCCAGCCGAAGCGTTTCAGTACGAGACTCGTCGGCGAATAGTAGGCATAGTCAATGCGCAATTCCTTCAGCGGCCCTGCGGCGCGCACCAGCGACGGGACCGCCAGCACCGCGGCGGCAGCGGACGCGGATTTCAGCAATGTACGGCGTTTCATGGTTGTTTTTTTCCTGGACGTGTTTTACTTCGGTGTTTCACTGCGTGCCTCAGGCACGTATTGTTCTTACTTCCTTGCCTCGAGCGCGAGCTGGTAATCGGTCTTGGCGTAATCCCTGAAATGCCTGTTGGTCACATCGAGGAATTCGCGCGAGCGGTAGGCGGCGGCGAGGTCCCGGGCGAACTGCTTGTCCTTGTCGGCGGTCTTGACGGCCACCAGGTTCACGTAGTTCGGCGAGATTTTCTCCGTCTTCAGGGCGTCGCGCAGCTTCAGGCCCGAGGCCAGCGCGTAGTTGCCGTTGATGAACGAATAGTCGGTATCCTCCAGCGAGCGCGGCAACTGGGCCGCTTCCAGCGGCACCAGCCTGATTTTCTTCAGGTTCTGCGCCACGTCGCGTTCGGAGGCACGCACCGGGTCCACGCCCGGCCGCAGCCTGATCCAGCCCAGCTGTTCGAGCACCACCAGGGCGCGCGCCTGGTTGGTGGGATCGTTCGGCAGCGCCACCGTGGCGCCTTCCTTCACGCCGTCGAGGCTCCTGTGTTTCCTGCTGTAGATCGCGATCGGGGCGGTCGGCACGGTCACCAGCGGCACGATCGCCAGCTTGTTCTCGGCGGCGAACTTGTTCAGGTAGACCACGTGCTGGAACACGTTGGCATCGAGCGAGCCTTCGGCCAGCGCGAAATTGGGCTGGATATAGTCGTTGAACTCGATCAGCTTGACCTTGTAGCCCTGGCGTTCCAGGATCGGCTTGATGCCGAGCTTCACCTGGTCGGCGTAGGGGCCGGCACTGGTGCCGATCACGAGTTCCTTGGGATCCTTCGCCTGCACGGCGACATGGGCCGCCAGCGGCGAGACCAGCAGGGCGGCCAGGATAATGCGGCGTGGTTTGGACAGGACGGACATGAAAAACTCCTAGCGTTTGTCGAGCCGGCGCGCGAGGCGCGTGCCGGCAAACTGGATCAGTTGCACGATCAGCACCAGCAGCAGCACGGTGGCGACCATCATTTCGGTCTCGAAGCGGTAATAGCCGTAGCGGATCGCCAGGTCGCCGATACCGCCGCCGCCGACCACGCCGGCCACCGCCGAATAGGACAGGAAACTGATGGCCAGCACCGTCAGCGCCAGCACCAGGCCGGAGCGCGCTTCCACCAGCAGCACGCGCACCACGATCTGCAGTTCGCTGGCGCCCATGGCATGCGCCGCTTCGATCACGCCGCGCGGTACTTCGCGCAGGTTCTGTTCGACCAGCCGGGCAAAGTAGGGGATCGCCGCGCAGGACAGCGGCACGCTGGCCGCCAGCGGGCCGATCGAGGTGCCGGCGATGACCCGCGTGATCGGCACCAGCGCCACCAGCAGGATGATGAACGGGAACGAGCGCACCGTATTCACGAGCCAGCCCAGCACGGCGGCGGCGTAGCGGTTCTGCAGCGGCTGGCCGCCCGAGACGAGGAACAGCAGCACGCCCAGCGGACCGCCCAGCAGCACCGCGGCCGACAGGCCGATCGACAGCATCGTCAGCGTCTGCCCCAGCGCCGTCCACAGTTCGGGCAGCAGTTCGAGCCATTTGTCAGGCATGACGGGCCTCCCGGGCGGCGGCGCCGGAGGGCGCGGCAGATGCGGCTGAGGATGGTGCTGAAGGCGAGGCTGCAAACAGCGACACCAGTTCGCGGCCCAGCGCCGTGACGCCGTGCGGCGACCCGGGGCGCACGATCTCGGCCACTTCGCCGTTCTCGATCACGGCCACGCGGTGGCACAGCGCGGCCAGCACGTCGAGTTCGTGGCTGACGATCACGATCGTCACGTTCAGCCGCGCGTTCACGTCGGCCAGCGTCGACAGGATGCTGCGCGTGGTTTCCGCATCGAGGGCGGAGGTGGGTTCGTCGCACAGCAGCACGGCCGGCCCGCTGGCCAGGGCACGGGCGATCGCCACGCGCTGGCGCTGGCCGCCGGAAAGCTGCGCGGGCCAGGCCTGCGGCTTGTCTTCCAGGTGCACCAGCGCCAGGCAATCGGCCATGCGCCGCGCGATCTCCTCGCGCGAGCGGCCGCCATGGATTTTCAGGGGAAAGGCCACGTTGTCGGCCACCGTGGCGTTCTGCAGCAGGTTGAAGCCCTGGAAGATCATGCCGATGTTCTGGCGCGCCTTGCGCAGCGCATGCCTGTCCAGGCGCGTGAGTTCCTCGCCATCGACGGTCACGGTACCGGCATCGGGCTGCTCGAGCAGGTTGAACAGGCGCAGCAGGGTCGACTTGCCGGCGCCACTGCGGCCGGCGATGCCGAAGATCTCGCCGGCGCCGATGTCGAGCGACACGTCGCGCACGGCGGCCACGCCGCTTTTGCCGGCGCTTTTGCCGGCATCCTTGCCGAACGACTTCGACAGGCCGCGCAGCCGGATCAGCGGTTGCGCCGCCGGCACGCCGTGTAATGCATTCATTGGTTCAGGCTCGTCCAGGAAAATGGGCTCGTTCAGGAAAAAAGGCTCGTTCAGGAGTATGGGCTCGGTTCCGGCAGCGCCCCGGTCAGCGCATAGCGCCCCAGGTCGCGGTACTTGTAGTCGACCGGGTCATGCAGCGTGTGCACCCGGGCGTTGCGCCAGTAGCGGTCGAAGCCGAAGCGGGCCGAGGTGGACCGCGCGCCGGTCAGCTCGAACAGCTGGCTGCCGATCTCGATGGCGGCGCGGTGCGCCAGTACCTTGGCTTCGGCACCCGCGATGGCCAGTTCGCCGCGGTCCCGTGCCGTCACGCCGGCACCGAGCCGGAACACGCGTTCCAGTTCGCGCCCGGCATGGTCGGCCAGCACCACGGCCGGCCGCAGCAGGGTCCACAGTTCGCCATAGCGGTGCTGGACGAACGGGTCGTCGACCGCGCTGGCAACGCCGGAAGCGAACCAGGGCCGCGCCTCGCCGGCCGTGTAATCGCGCGCGGCGGCAAATGCGCCTTCGGCGATGCCCAGGTAAAGGTTGGTCATGATCAGTTGCGCCACCTGCGAGCGCACGGTGGACAGCGGCGTGGCCGCCTGGCCGGGCTGCTGCAGCACCAGGCCCATTGGCAGCAGCGTGCCGTGGACTTGCACGGTGCCGCTGTCGGTCTGCTTCTGGCCGAAGGCATCCCAGTCGGCGCGCACGTCCACGCCGTCGGCGCCGGTCGGCAGCACGCCGATCAGCGACGAACCGCTTGGCTCGTGCCAGGCGGAGATGGTCAGCCAGTCGGAGCCCACCGAGCCCGAGGCGAAGCTCTTGGTGCCATCGAGGAGGAAGCCGCCTTTCGCATCGGTGGCGGCCAGCCGGCGGTCCAGCGGATTGAGCGCGTTGCCCCAGAACAGGCCGTCGTCGACCGTGGCGTGCAGCAGATGGCGCTGCTGCTGCTGGGTGCCGTACAGCTCGATGCCGGCCAGTTGCAGGTGATGGAACGCGAAGACGTGGGCCAGGGCGCTGTCGGCACGGGCCAGGATGCGCACCACTTTCAGCGTGGTGTCCCAGCCGGCGCCCTGGCCGCCGAAGTCGGTCGGGATCGACAGGGTGAGCAGCCCGGAGGCACGGATCTGCTGGCGCTCGTGGCGCGCGTGGCCGCCGGCCGCATCGCGTTCGACGGCGGTGGCGGCCAGTTCGGCGGCCAGCGACGCCGCGATTTCGAGCGGGTCGGAATGCTGCAGGGCGGATTCGGGTGCGTTCATGGGGTGACGGAGTGTTAACAACCCACGCAGTATTGCGCCCGGCCCAAGTTGCAGTCCACGAAGAAAAGCACGCTTCCATATGCGGGAAACGCATGTTGAGAAAACCGCATATCGAAGTGCGAAACCATTCGTTCTGTAACGCGTGGCACTGCCGTAGCCTTGCAAACATTGAATTGTTATATCAACTGACAAACGAAGGCGAACTTCCATGAGCATCCTCCTGATTTCCGGCAGCCCCGCGGTACCTTCCTCGTCCAGCCGCCTCTTGCATCACATCGGCGACAAGCTGGCCGCGCACGGCTACCGCACCACCCGCCTGAACGTGCGCGACCTGCCGGCGCAGGCCTTGCTGTCGGCGGACAGCACCGATGCGGTGATCCGCGCGGCGCTGGCGGAAGTGGCCGAAGCCCATGCCGTGATCGTCGCCACGCCTGTCTACAAGGCCGCCTATTCCGGCGTGCTGAAAGCCTTCCTCGACCTGCTGCCGCAGAACGGCCTGGCCGGCAAGATCGTGCTGCCGGTGGCGACGGGCGGCAGCCAGTCGCACCTGCTGGCGCTGGACTATGCGCTGCGCCCCGTGCTGCATGCGCTGGAAGCGGACCAGGTCCTGACCAGCATCTACGCCACCTCGCAGCAGGTGCAGTGGAGCGAGCACGAAGGCGTGCTGCTGGCGCCTGAAATCGCCGTGCGCGTGGCCGCCGGCGTGGCCGT
>DASVVD010000924.1:0-1685 GCA_036386715.1 Pseudoduganella sp. | reverse complement strand
GTTCTGGGAAGTGCCGCATCCGCGCGCGGAGATCGAACGGCTGCTGAAGAAGCACCAGGGCAACCCCCTGCTGACCGTCCACGCCGCCGTGCTCGGGCCGCACTATTCGACGCTGCCGGTGGCGCTGCACGACTTCCGGATGGCGCGCGAGCTCGGGATCATCGCCTCGCTGCACCAGGGTGGAGGGCCGGCGCGCACGCCCGATGGCTGGGAGCGGCTGGAGCAGGAAGGATTGCTCGGCCCCAACATCAACATCGTGCACGGCCACGCCTTGGACGACGCGCAGTTGCAGCGTTTCTGCGCGCTGGGCATGAGCTTCTCGGCGGCGGCCGAAAGCGAGATGTCGCAAGGCCACGGCCATCCGCTGACCGGCCGGCTGCGCCAGTTCGGGCGCGCGCCTTCGCTGGGCGTCGACCTGGAAAGCGTGCTGAGCGGCGACATGATCGGCCAGGCCCGCATCGCGCTGGGCATCCAGCGCAGCCTCGACAACGCGGCCTACCGGGAGGCCCACGGCACCATTCCGCCGACTTCCACCATCACCACGCGCGAGGCGCTGGCGTGGGTCACGATCGAAGGTGCGCGCATGCTGCAGCAGCAGGACCGCATCGGTTCGCTGGCGCCGGGCAAGCAGGCCGACCTGGTGGTGATCCGCGCCAGCGACCTCAACATGCAGCCGGTGCACGACGCGGTGAACGCCGTGGTGTTCCAGGCTTCGCTGGCCAACATCGACAGCGTGATGGTGGCCGGCCAGTGGAAGAAGCGCGGCGGCAAGCTGGTCGGCGTGGAACTGGGGCCCGACCTGGAGGCGCTGCGGGCTTCCGGCCGCAAGATCACTTCCGCGCTGGGACTTGCATCATGAACAACTTCACCTACATCGGCCGCGCGTCCCGAGTGATCTTCGGCGCCGGCACCTTGGCACAACTGCCCGCCGAAGTGGAGCGCGTCGGCGCGCGCAAGGCGCTGGTGTTGTCGACGCCGGAGCAGCGCGCCTCCGCCGAACAGGTGGCTGCGATGCTGGGCGACCGTGCTGCGGGCGTGTTCGATCGCGCAGTGATGCACGTGCCGATCGAGACCGCGCGCGAGGCCCGCGCGTATGCAGCAAGGCTCGGCGCGGATTGCGCCATTGCCATCGGCGGCGGTTCCACCGTCGGCCTGGGCAAGGCGATCGCGCTGGAGTCTTCGCTGCCGATCATCGCCATCCCGACCACCTATGCCGGTTCGGAGATGACCACCATCTACGGCATCACGGAAGCCGGCCTCAAGGTGACCGGCCGTGACGACAAGGTGCTGCCCCGCACGGTGATCTACGACCCGGACCTGACGCTGGGGCTGCCGGTGGGAATGAGCATCACCAGCGGAATGAACGCGATCGCGCATGCCGCCGAGGGGCTGTACTCGGCCACCACCAACCCGATCATCGACTTGATGGCGCAGGAGGGGATCCGCGCGCTGGGCCGCGCCTTGCCGAGGGTGAAGGCGCAGCCGCGCGATGCCCAGGCGCGCAGCGATGCGCTATATGGCGCCTGGCTTTGCGGCACCGTGCTGGCCTCGGTGGACATGGCGCTGCACCACAAGCTGTGCCACACCCTGGGCGGCACCTTCAACCTGCCGCACGCCGAGACCCACACCATCGTGCTGCCGCACGCGCTGGCCTACAACGCGGCGGCCGCGCCGGAGGCAATGCA
>DASVVD010000923.1:0-3823 GCA_036386715.1 Pseudoduganella sp. | reverse complement strand
GGGTCGGATTGCCTTCGTCGTCCATGTTGAGCGACCCGCGGCGGTCCTGCAGGGTGCCGTCGTCGACCACGGTCACGCCCTTGGCGGCCACGCGCTCGCCGATGCGGCCGGCATAGGCCGACGAGCCCTTGCGGTTGAAGTCGCCTTCGAGGCCGTGGCCGATCGCCTCGTGCAGCAGGATGCCGGGCCAGCCCGGGCCGAGCACCACGGTCATCGGGCCGGCCGGTGCCGGGCGCGCATCGAGGTTTACCAGCGCGCCCTTGACGGCTTCCTCGGCATACTGGGTGAGCAGCTCATCGGTGAAGTAGGCATAGTCGTAGCGGCCGCCGCCGCCGGACGAGCCCATCTCGCGCCGGCCATCCTGCTCGACGATGACGGTGACCGACACGCGCACCAGCGGGCGGATATCGGCCGCCAGAACGCCGTCGCTGCGCACCACCAGCACCACGTCGTATTCCCCGGCCAGGCCGGCCATCACCTGCACCACGCGCGGATCTTTTGCGCGGGCGATCTTTTCCACGCGCTCGAGCAGCTTCACCTTCGATGCCGCATCCAGCGAGTTCAGGGGATCGTGCGGCAGGTACAGCGAGCGGCCGCCCTGCTGCGCCAGGCCGCCGGCAACCTTGATCTTGCCGGCACCGGCCCGCGCGATGGTGCGCGTGGCGGCGGCCGCATCGAGCAGCGCCGCTTCGGAAATCTCGTCGGAGTACGAGAACGCGGTCTTCTCGCCGGACACGGCGCGCACGCCGACACCCTGGTCGATCGAGAAGCTGCCGGTCTTGACGATGCCTTCCTCCAGGCTCCACCCTTCGTTCTTGGTGAACTGGAAGTACAGGTCGGCATAGTCGACCTTGTGCGTGAACATGGTGCCGAGCGTCTTGATCAGCTTGCCTTCGTCCAGGCCGAACGGGGTCAGCAGCACATCGCGCGCGACGGCCAGCGAAGAGAGGTTCGGTTCGAATGGTTTCATGGTGAATTTCCCGAGCTATGACTGGCTGTCATTGTAGTGGATTGGCAGCACTGCCGCCGTGCGGCACATGGCGCCGTTACATCGTGCGGTGGCGCAGCGCCGGCAGTTTCTGCCGCACGCTGGCGATCAGCGCCGCGTCGAGCAGCCCGCTGACCACGCCCTCGCCTTCCTCGACGATCGCGCACACCTCGCCCCACGGGTCGATCAGCTGGCTGTGGCCCCACGTGCGACGGCCGTTCACGTGCGTGCCGCCCTGCGCCGCGGCCAGCACGTAGCACTGGTTTTCAATGGCGCGGGCGCGCAGCAGCGTGTCCCAGTGCGCGGCGCCGGTGGTGTACGTGAACGCGGCCGGCACCACGACCAGGTCCACCGGCCCCATCGCGCGGAACAGTTCGGGAAAGCGCAGGTCGTAGCAGATCGCCATGCCCACCCGGCCGGCGGCCGTGTCCACGGTGCCCACGTGCCGGCCGGGCACGATGGTGCGCGCCTCGTCATACGATTCGCTCTCGTTGGCAAAGCCGAACAGGTGGATCTTGTCGTAGCGCGAGACCTGCTCGCCGGCCGGGTTGAACACCAGCGTGGTATTCAGTACCTTGCCGGCCTCTTCGCTGACCAGCGGCAGCGTGCCGCCGAACAGCCAGATGCCGTGGCTGCGGGCCAGTTCGGCCATGGTCTGCTGGATGATGCCGCTGCCGAGCTGCTCGGCCACGGCCACCTTGTCGGTGTCCTGCCGGCCCATGATGGGCCAGTACTCCGGCAGCACCACCAGGCCGGCGCCATTCGCCACGGCGGCCTGTTCGACCAGGCGGCGGGCGGTGGCGATGTTTTCCGCCACGTCGGGCGTGGAGACCATCTGGATGGCGGCGACGGAGTTCGGGAGCGTGGTCATGTTGTCCTCACTGGGTTCGGGTGGGCTTCGGCATCGCCGGCGCGGCGATTCGCCCGGGATCGGGCCTGTTCGCGTCGAGCTTCGTGATCACGGGTGACTTCCAGGGCCCCGTCACCTGCATCTGGTAGGTCAGCGCCTTCATCATCGGTTGCGCCAGGAACAGCTGGGCCAGGTAACTGCCCAGTCCGATCACGGGGTTCACGGCCAGCGCATACACCAGCGGCGCGGTGCCGAAATTGAGCTCCGGGATCACCACCACGTGCAGGTTGGTCGATTCGTTGGCGATATCGGCGGTGCCCGCCATCAGCACGGTGGCCTGAACGCCATGCATCTTGAGGTTCTCGGTCTTGACGATGCCGCGGTCGATGACGGCGTCCGCCGTGAGGCCGTCGAACTGCAGCCCTTCCGAAAACACGTCGTGGAAATCCAGCTTCAGCAGCCGCGGCAGCGCCTGCAGGCTGAGCACGCCCAGCAGTTTCGCCGCGCCCGGGTCCTGCTTCAGGAACTGGCCCTTGGCCACGTCCAGCTCCAGCTTGCCCGACAGGGTGGGAATGTCGAGCGCATACGGCAGCCCGTTCCACGCGATATCGCCGGACAGCTTGCCCTTGCCGCCCTTGACGGTATCGGCAAAGCCGAAACGCTCCAGCAGCTTGCCGGCGTCGGCGATCTCGAGTTTGAAATTCAGGGCCGTGCTGTTTCTCTCATTATTGCGCTCATTATTGCGCTCATTGGCCCCCTCATTGCGCCCGTCGTCCTGCCGGCCACCGCGGCTCACCCAGCGGCCGGTGCCGTGCAGCGCGCCATCGGCGTTGGCCAGCGCCAGCTTCGATACCCGCCACTCGCGCGCCGACGTGATCAAGGCATTGTAGGCCTGCAGCTCCAGGCTGCCCAGCGGCCGGTTGAACAGCTCGAAGCGCTCGGCCACGATGTCGAGCGCCGGGATCGACGGCGAACTGGCCGATTTCTCCAGCAGGTCCTTGACCTCGCCGGCGGCCGATTCGGGGATGATCAGGCTGGACAGCCGGGCCGTCACCTTGCCCAGCCCGCGGCCGGTCGGCGCCTCGTTCCAGGTGATGTAGCCGTTGGCCTGCTTCGAATCGATGCTGGCCTGCCAGGCGCCAGCGCGGTGGGTGGCGCCGAGCACCACGCCATCGAGCTTGCGGCCGCCGATGATCAGCGCGTCGGTGCGCGCCGCCATGGTTTCCGGGATCACGTATTGCGTCAGGTTCGGGCCGTCGCTGCGGTCGTTCCCGGCGGCGCCATCCGTGCCGGCGCTGCCGCCGTCGGCACCGGCAATGCCGGTGCCCAGCGCCAGCCAGTCGTCCACGTTCAGCGACTTGGTGCTGACGTTCAGCGCCATGCCGCTGTCCGGCTCGGGCGCCGGCGTGTTCACGCCGATGCCGCCGCGCACCAGCTGCCACGAACCGCGTTCGGTCCCCCTGCTTTGCCGCTGGCGCTGGTACGCGGCCGCCACCGTATTGCCCAGCGAGATGCGGATGTCGTCGCGCGCCAGCCCGGCTTCGTTGGCGGCCGCGCCGTTGAGCGTGAAATGCAGCGGCAGCGCGTCGGCGGCATTCTTCACGAGCGGCGCCGGGAAATCCAGCCCCACGCCCGTCAGCAGCGATTCGACCACCACCTGGTACTGGTGGTTGTGCGCCGTGACCAGGCCGTTGTAGCGCGCGCTGCCGCTGAAGTGCCGGGCCAGCCGCGTCATGGCCGGCGAAGGCCAGGCGCGGCGCAGGCCATCGGCCGTCACGTTGCCGCCGATGCGCACGGCGATCGTGCCGTCGCGCTGGGTGCCGCCGCCCACCGTCAGCTGGCCGCCCAGCAGCGTGCCGTTCAGGCCGTTCAGGTTGACGCCGCGCTCGTCGAACTCGATCTTGCCGGTGGCCAGCAGTACGGGCGGCATGTCGTTCCACAGGGTCACGTCGTTGCCCTGCAATTGCAGGGTGCCGTTGACCTTG
>DASVVD010000922.1:0-5857 GCA_036386715.1 Pseudoduganella sp. | reverse complement strand
CCGCGCGGCTGCTCGAACTTGTTGCCCGGCAGGGCGCCTGCCTGGCATGCGGCGACCTCGCCAGCTTTACCGCGGTGGACATGGCATTCCACAGCGCCATGTACGAGGCCGCTTCGCTGACCGGCCTGTGGCACCGGCTGCGCGACGGCAGCGGCAACCTGGACCGGCTGCGCCGGCTGCACCTGCCGCTGAACGGCAAGGCCCGCTCGATCCTCGAACAGCATACCGAAATCGCCCGCGCGATCGGCGACGGCGACGCCGATCGCGCCCAGTCGTGGGTGCGCGAGCACCTGTGCGGCACGCTGTCGGAGCTTGACGCGCTGCGCGAGCGCTATCCTGATTTCGTGTTGCCGGTGCAGTAGAGCCGCGAACACAAGCCGCATGACTGCGTTGCATTCGTCTTGCCGTACCAGAGTACTGTCTTCGACGATGCGCCTTGCCCTGCGGCCTGTGTTGAAGGCTTGGCCACAATGGCCTTAACGGTATTTCTTCAGCACCGCTATCAGCTCGTCCTCCTCGATCGGCTTGGCGATGAAACCGTCCATGCCCGCCGCCGTGCAGGCATCGCGTTCTTCCTGCGTGACACCGGCCGTCATCGCCACGACGGGCAGCGTGAGGCCCAGCCTGGTGCGCAGCGCCCGCGCCGCCGCCAGGCCGTCCATGACGGGCATCTGCACGTCCATCAGCACGATGTCGAAGCCGGCCGGATCGCGTTCGAGCAGGGCGACGGCCTGGGCGCCGTCGCCGGCAATGGTGACGACGGCGCCGGCATAGTCGAGCATGGCGAGGGCCACCGTCTGGTTGATCGCGTTGTCTTCGGCCAGCAGCACGCGCATGCCTGCCAGCGCCGGATCGCCGTCCTCGGCCACCGGCGCGGCCACCGCCTCGACCGGCATGCGCCGCGCCTCCAGCAGCGCGCCATGCAGCGCGGCGCGGGTGGCCGGTGCATGCAGCACGGCGGCGGGGAAGGCTGTGGGCATGTCGCCGGCCGGGGCGTCGAAACCGGCCTGGATGCGGATGACCGCGAAGCGCGCGGGCAGTTGCGTGCGCCGCGCCACCAGTGCGGCCAGCACCTGTTCGGCATCGATGCCCGGGCCCACGATCGCCAGCTCGTACGGCAGCGTGCCGGGCACCGCCAGCAGCAGGCCCACGCGCGCCGGGTCGTGGGCGATGTGCAGGTGCCAGCCCCAGCGGGCGGTGGCGTTCGCCAGCGCGGAGACGACGCGGGTTTCCGGTTCGCACAGCAGCACCGGCAGGTGCATGTGTTCCGGCGGCAGGGCATAGCGGTCGGGCAGGGCGCTGTCCTGCAGCGGTACTGTCAGCGTGAAGGTGCTGCCCGCGCCGGGCGTGCTGTCCACGGCCAGCGTGCCGCCCATCAGTTCGGCCAGGGAGCGCGCGATCGTCAGCCCCAGCCCGGTGCCGCCGAAGCGCCGGGTGGTTGAGGCATCGGCCTGGGCAAACGCCGAGAACAGGCGCTTCTGCTGGTCCTGGTCGATGCCGATGCCGGTGTCGGCAACGGCGACCCGGAGGGTGCGCCGGCCGCCGGCCGCCGGGCCGGGCGTAAAACGGCATTCGACCGCGCCGCGCTCGGTGAATTTCAGCGCGTTGCCGATCAGGTTGGTGAGGATCTGTTCCAGCCGCAGTGCGTCGGCCACGATCGTGGCGGGCAGCGCCGGCGCCACGTCGACCAGCATGCGCAGCCGCCCGCCACCGTGGACCGCCATCAGCCGCGCGCAGGCCAGCGCCACGTCGTCCAGCGCCACCGGTTCCGCGTTCAGCTCGACCTTGCCGGCTTCGATCTTGGAAAAGTCGAGGATATCGTTCAGCACCGCCAGCAGCGTTTCGCCGGAACTGCGGATCATCTGCACCAGACCGCGCTGTTCCTTGCCCAGCGCGCCGCGCTCGAGCAGCGCGGCAATGCCCAGCACGCCGTTCATCGGCGTGCGCAGTTCGTGGCTCATGTTGGCCACGAAGGCGCTCTTGGCGCGGCTGGCGCTCTGCGCGATCGCCACCGCCTGCCGCATCTGCTCTTCCGCCTGGCGGGCAGCCGTCACGTCGCGCACGATGCAGGCAAAGCCGGTCAGCATGCCTTCGCTGCGCACCGCGGTGAGCTGCAGTTCGCCGAGGAAGCCCTGGCCGTTCTTGCAGACCAGCTCCATCACGGCCGTGGCGCCGCCGCCGGCCCTGGCCTCGGCCAGCAGGACTTCGCCATGTCCGGGATCGGCCCACAGGTCGAGGGCGCGGCCCACTGCTTCGGCATCGGTATGGCCGAACAGGTTCGCGGCGCCTTCGTTCCAGGCTTCGACCCGGCCCGCCTCGTCGAGGAAGATGATGGCATGGCTGCGCACGCTTGCCGTAAACAGGCGGAAGCGCTCCTCGCTCTGGCGCACCGCGTGTTGCTGCAACTGCAGCTCACGCGTAATCTCCTGCGCCATCGCCAGTGCGCGCGCCCGCGTGGAAGCCAGGCCGCGCACGATGCCGAACAGCAGGAAACTGATCAGTGATCCCAGGCCGAGCGTGATCAGGGGACTTTGCCGGTCGACGCCCGATTCGAAACTGGCCGTGGCGGTGAATGCCAGCTGCCAGCGGTGCCCGGCCTCGTCGATCATCAGCGAACGCGCCGAAGACAACGGTCTCACGTAGCGCGAGCCGCGCGGCTCGCTGGCGCCATTGCTGTATATCTCGCCGCCGCCGGCGCCGGGGTGCAGGTCGACGACGCGCAGCGTGAACGCATCGCGCCTGCCGATCATGTCGTCGATCATGTCGGCGATGCGGTACGGGCTGTAGATGAAGCCGCGCAGCGCGGCGCGCCGTTGTGCCTCGGTCGCGGTCGGCGCGCCAGGGCGGTACAGCGGCATGAACATCAGGAAGCCGCGCTGCCCGGTCCGCTCGAAGTCGTGCACCAGCAGGAGGGTACCGGTGCTGCCGATGCCGCCGCTGGCGATCGCCGCTTCCAGCGCCTGGCGCCGGCCGGTCTCGGAGGTCATGTTGTAGCCGAGCGGGCGTTCGTTGGCCGGGTTCGGCGGCGCCAGGTAGGTCACCGCCGCGGCCGGCCAGCGCACCGGTGCCGGCCAGATGCGGTAAGCCGGCCGCTGCGCGCGCTGGCGCATCTCGAACGCATCGGTTTCCTCGCGCGAACGCAGCCAGGTGGCATAGCCGAGGCCCAGCGTGCCGGGGAAGGCCCGTTCCACGTCGAAGGCTGCCACGTAGGCATGCCACTCGGCGGCATCGACGTCTTCGGAAGCGTCGAAGAACGCCCGCCCGGCCATCAGCAGGCGGCGGTAGTTGGCGATCCGGTAGTCCATCTGCTGCCAGGTCAGGTCGACGATCGCCTCGAACTGCTCGCGCATGCGGTGCTCGGCGTGCACCGTGACGACCCGCCACGCCGCGGCCGTGATGGCCAGGCAAAGCGCCAGCGTGGCCACCGGCCAGCGGCCGGGCCGTGGCCCTTCGGCCAGGCGGTGGCCGCACAGCGGGGAGTTGGTGACCAGCAGGGCGGCGACCGCCACCAGCCCGAGATAGACATGCAGGCCGAGCAGTGACTGGAACTGGTCGCGCGTGGCGAACGGGCCGGCACCGGCCAGCGTGACATAGATCGCGCCGGCGGCAACGATCGCGGCGGCGGCGGTGCCGCCCGGCGCGCCGAACCGGTATGCCGCGCCGATGACCGGCACCAGCAGCAGGAACGGCGCCCATGCCTGCAGCGGGTCCGGTGCCAGCCTGAATACCCACGTGGTCGCCAGCGCCGTCAGCGCCAGCAACAGTGCCAGCCTGGCTGGCGCCGATGGCGCCCGCAATTCGCGCAGGGCATGGCTTGACGTCCATGCCGACATCAGCGGTGTTACCAGCAGCATCGCCATCACGTTGCCGAGCCACCACAATGTGATCACGGGGCCCAGCCTTTGCCACGGAATTTGCCCCACCAGGGCCAGCGTGCAACCGCCGGGCACGGCGCCGATCAGCCCCGTCACAACGGCGACCGCGACATAGCCGTACACGACGGTCGCGCTGTCGCGCCGCAAGGTGCGGGCGCCGTGGCGGACCAGGTTCGCGCCAGCGGCCGCCATCAGTGTGTTGCCGGTACCGATGACAAGCGCCGCGCCCACCGCCGCGGCGCTGAACCCGGGCTGGTGCGCCGTCAGGTTGAGGTACAGGTTGACGAGAAAGGCGCCGGCCGCTATCGGCGCCAGCATGCCGCGCCCGTAGCGCAGCACGGCTGCCAGCGCGATCCCGGTCGGAAGCCATACGGGGCTGTTGTTACCGGTCGGTACCGCGAGGGCGATACAGGCGGCGGCCGCCAGCAGATAGGCGAGGGTACACAGTCCCATCCTGCCGGCGACGGCAATGCGCGGACCGGAACGGGCACCGGAACGGGTCTCCATGCGTGTTGTTTTTCCTCTTCCGGGGTTCATGGCACGTCAATTTCCTGATAATGCCCGAGTTGGTTTAAAGATGCATTCTATGGCCGTGCGGCATGGAAACGCTGCCACAGTGCATGATGTTGTTTTAAGGTAACAAAAATTGCCTGTTTCCAGTCCAGTCGGCGATACCGCCGCTATAATCGGGCTCGCGAACCCCCGCCTTGCCCATGCGCGGGTCGCCTCCCTGGCCGATCTCCCGCCGGATCACCGAATCGATGCGTCTACGTGCGCCAGGAGTCGTCGTGCCTTCGGCCGCCTCACATTTCACCAGCTTCAAATTCAAGGTTTCCGTCCTGGTCGCCGCGATGGTACTGATTGCCGCGGTCGGCGTCTGCGGGATCTCGCTGCTGATCGCGGAGTCGCAGATCCAGCGCATGATCGCGCGCCAGGAAGTCTCCTCCCTGGCGGGAGCGGCCGCTTACCTGGACAACGACCTGCGCGCCAAGCAGGAGCTGCTGCGCACCATCGCCGAGGAGGCCCTGTCCCGCAACCTGGGCCGCGGCGATGTGCAGGCGCTGCTGGAATCGCATCCCAACCTGCGCGATGCGTTCTCGAACGTGGTGTCGTTCGATGTGCGCGGCGACCGCGTGGCCAGCCTGAAGAACCGCAACGACAAGTTGATCAACGTGAGCGCGCGATCCTACTTCCAGGAGACGCTGCGCACCCGCGAAAGCGTGATCACCGCGCCATTCCGCAGCGCGCTGTCGGGGCGTCCCGTGGTGTCGGTCACGCAGCCGCTGATCGATGCACGCGGCAACGTGTATGCGGTGCTGGTCGGCGGCCTGGACCTGCTGCGCCCGGCCTTCGCCGCCCAGATCGAGGCGCTGCGCACCCGCGAGCAGGGATACCTGTTCATCGTCGATGCCGAAGGTACCGTGGTGCACCATCCGGAAAAAGCGCTGATCCTGACACGCCCGGTCGACGAGCGGCCGGCCATTGCGGCCGTGCTGGATGGTCCGGAAGGCTGGCGCGCCGACATCCTCGACGGCAACGCCCCTTCGCTGGTGGCCTGGAAACGCCTGCGCCACGTCGACTGGACCGTCGCGGTATCGTATCCGCTGGCCGACGCGTTCGCGCCGATGGCTTCCGTGTGGTTCAACGCGCTGGGCGCGGCCGGCCTGTTCACGGCAATGGCGGGAATCTTCGGCTGGGGCCTGGTCAAGGTGCTGATGGAACCGCTGGACCAGCTGCAGCGCAGCGTGGAAGGCATCGACGCGGGCAACACCGACATCAGTGCCTTCAACGTCGACAACCAGGACGAATTCGGCATGCTGAGCCGCGCACTGTACCGGCTGTCGAAGACCCGCAAGCAGGCGGCGGACGACCTGCACAGGATGGCCACCACCGACGTGCTGACCGGCACCCATAACCGCCGCATGTTCGACCAGTTCCTGCCGGCCGCGCTGGCGCGCGCGCGGCGCTCGGGCGCCTCGGTG
>DASVVD010000921.1:0-6598 GCA_036386715.1 Pseudoduganella sp. | reverse complement strand
CACGCCGGCCGCCGCGCCCGGGCTGCGCACCGCCACCTGCTTGCGCAGCGCGGCATGCACTTCCTGCGCCAGCGCCGGCGTGGCCGTCTTGCCGGTGCCGATCGCCCACACCGGTTCGTACGCCAGCACGATTTTTTCCAGCGCCGGATTTTCCAGCACGTCGAGCACCGCTTGCAGTTGCGCGCATACAACGACGTTGGTGCGCCCTGCTTCGCGCTCTTCCAGCGTTTCGCCCACGCAGACCACCGGTACCAGACCGGCATTCAGCGCCGCGAGCGCCTTCTGCGCTACCAGTTCGTTGCTTTCATGGTGATAGGCGCGCCGCTCCGAATGGCCGACGATCACATAGCGGCAACCGAACTCGTGCAGCATCGACGCCGCCATCTCGCCCGTATAGGCGCCGGCCGCATAGGCCGACACATCCTGGGCGCCCCACGCGACCGCCGTTCCCGACAGTTCACCCTGGCACTGGGCCAGGTAAGGCGCCGGCACGCACACCGCGAGATCCACTGCGCCGGCGGCATGGCCTTCGACGATCCCGCGTAATAATACAGAATTGCCGGCAAGGCTGCCGTTCATCTTCCAGTTTCCGATGACGAGTTTGCGACGCATGGCTGTCCGAGTTGTTTGAGTTGTAAGGTAACCCGGGATTGTAACGTGCTCGGCAATACAGGGTCAAACGCGCGATACCCGCGCACGGGCCGTCCACCGGTCAATCGCATGACCAATAACGGCCCCACCGATGACAGGACGATCAGGTTACCTGCAGCATGATCTTGCCGACGTGGGTACTGCTTTCCATCAGCTTGTGCGCCTCGACTGCCTGCTCGAGCGGGAAACTCTCGTAGATCACCGGCCGGATCTTCCCTGCTTCCAGCAGCGGCCACACGGTGTCGCGCAGCTGGCGCGCGATCGCGGCCTTGAACGCCACCGAGCGCGGGCGCAGCGTGGAACCGGTGACGGTCAGCCGGCGCCGCAGCACCTGGCCCATGTCCAGCGTGCCCTTGGCGCCGCCCAGCAGCGCGATGATGGCGATGCGGCCGTCGTCGGCCAGGCAGTTGATCTCGCGCGGCAGGTAGTCGCCGCCGACCATGTCGAGGATGACATCGACGCCGTTGTCGCCGGTCAGCTGCTTGACCACGACGCCGAAGTCCTCGTGGCGGTAGTTGATGCCGCGCTCGGCGCCGAGCTTTTCGCAGGCGCGGGCCTTGTCTTCGCTACCGGCGGTGGCGAACACGCGGTGCCCCAGCGCGCTGGCCAGCTGGATCGCGGTGACGCCGATGCCGGACGTGCCGCCCTGCACCAGCAGCGATTCGCCCGGGCCCAGCCGGGCGCGGTCGAACACATTGCTCCACACGGTGAAATAGGTTTCCGGCAGCGAGGCCGCCTCGATCAGCGACAGGCCCTTGGGCACGGGCAGGCACTGCTCGACCGGCGCCACCGCATATTCGGCATAACCGCCGCCCTGCACCAGCGCGCAGACCAGGTCGCCGGCCTTGAACTCGCCGCTGCTGAAATCGCCTTCGACGACCTCGCCGGCGACCTCCAGGCCCGGCAGGTCCGAAGCGCCCGGCGGCGGCGCATAGCTGCCCAGGCGCTGGAACACGTCCGGGCGGTTGATACCGGCCGCATGCACGCGGATCAGCAGCTCGCCGGGGCCCGGCTGGGGCTTGTCGCGGTAGCACAGCCGCAGTACGTCGGGCGGGCCTGCCTTGGTGATCTCGATTGCGCGCATGGGTGTCCTTTCTGGGGAAAGGAGGATTCTAGCGCAGGGTTGGTTTTTTGGCAGGCCGCTGGCTCAAGCGGGAAACCGGCAAGGCTGGCGTCGTTCGGCGCGGCTTCGATGCGGGCTCGATGGCGCATGCACCCAGCGGCAGCCTTGCAAGGCTGGCGTCGTTCGGCGCGGTTTCAATGCTGGTTCGATGGATCAGACATCCAGCCGCAGCCTTGCAGGGCTGGCGTCGTTCGGCGCGATTTCAATCCCCGTGCCATGACTCATGCACCCAGCCGCAGCCTTGCAAGGCTGGCGTCGTTCGGCGGCGCGAAGCGGTGCTTCGCGACTCCCCGCCTCACCCACCCGTCCGTGAGGTGCGTGGCAGGGGCTTGCCGGGCCGCCAGGCGGACGACAGGGCCTGGCCCTCCTCCACCTGTTCAGGCGTCATCGTCTTGGCGACGGCGGCGCGCTGTTCGGCGGCGTTGGGATTGCCGCCCGCGGCGGCCAGGTTCCACAGCATGTAGGCGATGACGTTATCCTGCGGCATGCCGCCGATGTGGTAACGGTACATCAGGCCCAGCACCTGCTGCGCGTCCGCGTGGCCCTGCTCGGCCGCCTTGCGGAACCACGTGACCGCCTGCCGGTGGTCCTGGATCACCGCGTTGCCGGTGTAGTACATGGCACCGACGACATATTGCGCGTCGGCCTTGCCCTGCGTGGCGGCCCGGCGGTGCCACACCAGTGCCTGCTTATAGTCCTGCTGTACGCCGCGCCCCATGTAATACATCAGTCCCAGCAGGTGCTCCGCATCGGCGTTGCCGGACCGTGCCAGGGGCAGGATCTCCTTGTAGGCACGCGCATAATTGCGGTTGTTGTAAGCGGTGGCGCCTTCGGCGAAACCGGCGATCGCGCTGCCGTGCAGGGCCAGCGCCATCACGATGGAGGAAGCGATCGCCATGATCAGTCGTCCTGTTTTTTTCATTGCGGGAATTTGGATTCGTTCTTCTGCTGAGTGTTCGCTGTTGCTGGATGAAATTACTTCCAGCTGACCTTGCCGAGACCGTCGACACTCACAGTGCGGTTCAGCGGCTTGCCGTACACCGTGACCGAACCGAGCCCCGACAGGTGCAGGTTGGCACTGGTACGCGCATTCACGGTGGCGTTGCCGAGGCCGGAGAGGTCGATATCCACCGAATCGGCCTGGAACTGCTGTGCATTCAGGCCACCCAGCCCGCCCAGCGAAGCCCGCAGACTCTTGCTGCGCCCGCCGATCGTCACATACCCGGCACCGCGCAGGTCGAGGTTGACATCGTCGCTGTTCGCCACCCACACGTGCATGCTGCCGACGCCGCCCAGGTTCGCCTTCAGGCGCCGGAACGCGCTGACGACCTTCATGCTGCCGGCGCCATCGAGCGTGATGTCGATATCGTCCCCGGAAAAACCGCTGACCTCCGACGTGCCCACGCCTTCGGACACCAGTTCGCGCAGGTGCGGCAATACCAGTTCGGCCCGCACCGATGCGCGGTTGATCCTGATACCGGCGTTGCCGGTATCGAGCTGCAGCGTGTCGCCTGTCTGTACCGCGGTCACGTTGCCGACATGGCGCTCATCGCCGATGATGTGCAGCGACGGCACGGCGCCCTGGCTCAGCTTCAGGTTGATCACGCCATCGAGCTTGACGCGCACGACCCGGGCATCGACAGCCCTGGTCTCGGTGGCCTCTTCGGCGCCGACGGCGCCGCACAGGAGCCACAGGGTCGCCATCAGGAGGGACAGGCTATATGGTTTTTGCATGGAATTCTCTCGTGCGGGTTATTCAGCAGTCATGCAGTAGCGCGGGCGATGGAAGTCGCCGCAAACGATGTGTGCAGCAACCACTGTCGTTCGTCTTGCGGGTGCATTGATCGATGATGGAATAGTAACGTCCGGTGCGCCGATCGGGCTATCGCATGCGACGAAATGCAGGATAGGGCGACCAGGCGTCGGAAACACCGCCGCGGGCGCACGGCAGCCCCATGGTCCTTGCGCCATTTTCTGCATTATTTACGCAACAGCCGGGGCCGGGATTGCCGGCCATTCCAGCCCGGCGCGCATGCATGCCACGGCTGTTTAGTAAATCTGATTAAACAGCAACGGCATTTTGGGAATCGCTTGATATTGCCTTTCTAAAAATTAATACTCGTCTCGCTAATAAGGCCGCCCCCGGCCAATATTCCAAGGAGACGAAATGCGATTCACAAGAACCCTGATGAGCCTGGCCGTGGCCAGCGCCTGCAGCCTGGCTGCGTGTAACGCGCATGCCCAGGCTGGCGGTGCTGCGGCCGATACCAACAATACCCCTGCGGCCGAAGCGCCCACCCTGGGCCCGACCAGCGGCGGCGAGCAGATTCCCGAAGTGCGGGTCACGGCAACGCGCTACTCGACCTCGCTGCTCAAGACGCCGCTGGCCGTGTCGGCCTTCAGCCAGGAACAGCTGACACGCAAGGGCGCCACCAACCTTGCCGACCTTTCCGGCGAAATTCCCAACGTCGTGATCCAGAGCACCGGCCTCGATTCGGCCGTGCAGATCACGATCCGCGGCATCACGTCGACCAACTTCACCGAGACGGGCGATCCGGCCGTCGGCTTCCACGTCGACGGCATGTACTCGCCGCGGCCGCAGGGCGCGCAGGCGCTGATGTTCGACGTCGACCAGGTGGAGGTACTGCGCGGTCCGCAGGGCACGCTGTTCGGCCGCAACTCGACCGGCGGCAGCGTCAACGTGATCCCTTCGAAGCCCGACTTTTCCGGCAACTACGGCAAGGCCGACATCGATATCGGCAATTACCGCAAGAAGCAGGTCACGCTCGTCCAGAACGTGAAGGTCAATGACCAGCTGGCCCTGCGCGGCACCTTCATGAAGGTCAAGCGCGACGGCTATGCCAACCAGATGCGCGATCTGTCCGAAGCCAATGCACCGCAGCTGGGCTGGGTGCCGGACGGGATTCCCGACGTCGACCAGCGCTTCAACAAGGTGATCGGCAAGGACAAGTTCTACACCAACCAGGACCAGTGGGCGGCACGCCTGTCGGCGCTGTACAAGGTCAACAGCGACATCACGCTGAAGGCTGCCTACGAACACTTCCAGGACAACGGTGCCGGCGGCGCCGCGTTCCGCGACTGCGATGCCTCGGCCGGCACGCGCTACACGTGCGCCCCCGGCACCGGCAAGTGGGACCTGCTGGTCAACGTGCCGGGCGAGGTGGACATGCAGATCCGCACGCTGCGCACCGGCCTGTCGTGGACGATCAACCCGACCACGACCTTCGACTACACGTTCCAGGTGGCCGACCAGAAGCGCTACGAGCGCACCGACGACGAGATGGGCATGCAGCACGCCGCACCGTTCCAGATCAACGGCGCCTATCCGAACACGGCGGACGGCAACTGGGGCACCTGGCCGCTGACCGACTCGTTCCACCGCACGCTGTCGTCGCGTTACGTGTCGACGGTGCACGAGGCGCAGCTGAAACAGACGGTGGGCAACCTGCAGTACGTGGGCGGCCTGTTCTGGATGCACGAGCGTAACCGCATCGACTACGAACAGACCAACACGATCCAGAAGCCCTACGGCGACGTGGGCTCGGTGCTGTACCACCAGCCGAACCGCCAGGTCGACGCCAAGGCCGTGTTCGCGCAGGCCGACTGGAAGTTCATGCCGACATGGACCGGCACCCTGGGTGCCCGCTACAGCAGCGACAGCAAGGAGGACAAGGGCGGCGAGGTCTACGGCGCCAACTGGAAAGGCGATCCGGCCTACTACAATGGCCTGTACAGCCAGGGCACCCCGGGCACGCCGGGCTTCCATGTCCACAACGGCACCGACCTGACGGATGCGATGGGCGGCAGCGTGGGGGCGTATCACCTGTACGGTTCACCGACGTCGAACGACCACAAGGAAACCTGGAAGAAGGTCACCTGGCGCGTCGGCCTGCAGAAGCAGATGACACCGAACCAGATGGCGTATGCCTCCGTCTCGACGGGCTACAAGGCCGGCGGCTTCGCCGACAAGTCGGACAGCTGCAACTACCACCTGTGCGCCGACGGCAAGCCCGGCGTGGTGACCTTCATGCCTTACGGCCCCGAGACGGTAACGAACTTCGAGCTGGGCTACAAGGGCAAGTTCCTCGACAACACGCTGTCGCTGTCGGCCACCGCGTTCTGGATGAAGTACAAGGACATGCAGCTGACCGGCACCTACTTCGTCAACCAGATCATTCCGGACAACGGCCTGCCCTGCCCGACCGACCAGCCGAAGTGCGACGTGTATGAAAGCTGGCGCACCATCAACGTCGGCAAGGTGGACATCCCCGGCCTGGAACTCGAATGGGATTACCGGCCATGGCGCGGCGCGCGCTTCGGCGGCGGCTTCGCGTACATCAACACGGATGTGCATGACTTCCCCGAATTCTCCGACGACTACCAGTGCGACGTGCGCACCGAACTCGGTCTGCCGGCCTGCCCCAGCGCCTACACCGGTCCCGAAAAGAACCTGCAGGGCCGCCGCCTGTACAACATCGACGGCAACCACTTGCCGAACACGCCGAAGTACCAGGTCAACCTGAACTTCTCGCAGGAATTCCCGCTGGCGAACGGCTACCGCATCACGCCGTACATCAAGGTGAACTGGCGCGACAAGGCCTACTTCGACCTGCGCAACTCCGACTTCGGCACGGTCGGCCGCGTCCAGAAGGCCTACGCCATGACGGACCTCTCGGCCCGCATCGACGCGCCCGACGACAAGTGGCATGCGGAACTGTACGTGCGCAACGCCGCCAACAAGCACGCCGCACAGAACCGCGAATCGGTCTACGGCGGCTTCATGAAAGCCTACTTCGTCGAACC
>DASVVD010000920.1:0-5869 GCA_036386715.1 Pseudoduganella sp. | reverse complement strand
CGCCGCATGGGCGACCGCTTCAGCTACCTGGGCGGCCTGCCGACCGCGGAGATTTATGCCGCCGCGTACAAAGCCCTCGGAGTCCCTGTATACTCGTCCGCTGTCTTCAACTTCATGCCGAAGCTGGCGATGGACTTCTATCACGCGATCGCCAACGACGACCGCGAGACCCAGAACCGTCTGATCGATGACTTCTTCCTGCCGTACCTGGAAATCCGCAATCGCAAGGCCGGCTATGCCGTCTCGATCGTGAAAGCCGGCGCGAAGATTGCAGGCTACGATGCCGGTCCGGTGCGCGCACCGCTGACCGACCTGAACGAAGAAGAAGTCGCAATGCTGGAAAAACTGATGCGTGCCCAGGGCCCGCAGTAAAAGGAGAACAAATGCAGCAGATTAAAGGTGAAATGATCATTGGCCGCTCGACCGTGAGCGGCAAGGAAGGCTCCGTCAAGGCCATCGATCCGTCCCGCAACGAGCAGATCGAACCGGCCTTCGGCCTGGCTTCCCAGGCCGAGCTGGAACTGGCCTGCAAGCTGGCCGACGAGGCGTTCGATCGCTACCGCGAAACGACGCCGGAACAGCGTGCCAAGTTCCTGGAAACGATCGCCGACCGCATCATGGACCTGGGCACGACCCTGGTCGAACGTGCGATGCAGGAAACGGGTCTGCCGCAGGCCCGCCTGGAAGGCGAACGTGGCCGCACCTGCAATCAGCTGCGCCTGTTCGCCAAAGTGGTGCGCGATGGCCGCTACCTGAGCGCCACGCTCGATTCGGCCCTGCCTGACCGTGCACCGGCGCCACGTTCGGACATCCGCCTGCGCAAGATCGGCCTGGGTCCGGTTGCCGTGTTCGGCGCCAGCAACTTCCCGCTGGCGTTCTCCGTGGCCGGTGGCGACACCGCCTCGGCACTGGCGGCAGGCTGCCCGGTTATCGTCAAGGCGCACTCGGCCCACCTGGGCACGTCGGAGCTGGTAGCGAAAGCCGTGCAGCAGGCCGCCATCGAGTGCGACATGCCGGAAGGCGTGTTCTCGATGCTGATCGGTTCGGGCCAGACCATCGGCCAGAACCTGGTAGCGCACCCAGCCATCAAGGCCGTGGGCTTCACCGGCTCCCGCGCCGGCGGCGTGGCACTGATGAAGACCGCCGCTGCCCGTGAAGAGCCGATCCCTGTGTATGCGGAGATGAGCTCGATCAACCCGGTGTTCATCCTGGAAGGCGCGCTGACGTCGAACGAAAAGCTGCCACAGCAATTCGCCGATTCGCTGACGCTGGGCGCAGGCCAGTTCTGCACCAACCCGGGCCTGCTGATCGCGATCGATTCGCCGGCACTGGACAAGTTCCTGGAAGGCACCAAAGTTGCGCTGGCAGCCAAGGGCGCGGCCACGATGCTGACGCCGGGCATCCACTCCGCCTACAACAAGGGCGTGGCACAGCTGGCAGGCATCGAAGGCGTGGCGCTGGTCGGCCAGGGCAAGACGAGTGAAGTGCCGTGCGGCGCGGTTGCCGCACTGTACGAAACCTCCGGCGAGCATTTCCTGGCCAAGCCGGAACTGGAAGGCGAAATCTTTGGCCCGACGTCGCTGCTGATCCGCGCCAAGGACGAAGCCGAGCTGGTAGCGGTAGCAGAACACGTCGAAGGTCAGCTGACCGCCGCCGTGCACGCCACGGGCAACGACATCGCCGTTGCGAAAAAACTGCTGCCGACGCTGGAACGCAAGGCCGGCCGTATCCTGTTCAACGGCTTCGGCACCGGCGTGGAAGTGTCGCACGCCATGGTGCACGGCGGGCCGTTCCCGTCCACGTCCGACAGCCGCTCCACCTCGGTGGGCGCGTCCGCGATCGATCGCTTCCTGCGCCCGGTCTCGTACCAGGACGTGCCGGCCGAGCTGCTGCCGGCCGCGCTGGACAGCGCCAACTCGCTGGGCATCCCGCGCGTCGTCGATGGCGAGCTGGTGCTGAAGTAATGGCGAACCCGTCGATCGAACGTATCGACGGCGTGCATTGCGCGACGGGCGAAAGCCCGGCGTGGGATGCCGCTGCCCGGGTGTGGTACTGGGTCGACATTCCCGCGAAACGCGTCTGGCGGCTCGATGCCGCCGGCAAGGCGCGCTCGTGGGACCTGCCCGAGATGGCCGGCTGCGTGGCACCCCGTGTCCGCGGCGGCCTGATTGCGGGCATGGAAACGGGCATGTATGACGTCGACCTGTTCGACAACGGCACCGTGGCCACCACCCTGCTGGGCAAGCCGGCCGATCTCGGCGCCGGCATGCGCTTCAACGATGGCCGCACCGACCGCCAGGGTCGCTTCTGGAGCGGCACCATGTTCATGGACATGGGCGCCGCGAAGGACATCGGGCAGCTGTACCGCTACGATGGCAACGGCCTGTCGCAACCGGTGGTATCGGGCCTGCTGACGCAGAACGGCCTGTCGTGGTCGCCCGATGGCAAGACCATGTACCTGTCCGATTCGCATCCGAAGAGCCGCCTGGTGTGGGCCTTCGATTACGACATCGCCACGGGCATCCCGTCGAACCGCCGGGTGTTCGCCAACCTGGCCGATCACGTGGGCCGTCCCGACGGCGCCGTGGTCGACGCCGACGGCTGCTACTGGATCTGCGCCAACGACGCCGGCGCCCTGCTGCGCTTCACGCCGCAAGGCAAGCTGGACCGCCGGATCGACGTGCCGTTCGCCAAGCCGTCGATGTGCACGTTCGGCGGCGCCGATCTGCGCACGATGATCGTCACCTCGATTGTCTCGGGCAAGCCGGAAGATGCCGAATGGGGTGGCAGTGTCATCCTGCTGAATCCGGGCGTGCAGGGTCTTGCCGACGCTTCCTGCGCGTTCTGACGTTTTCGTATCACGCAGTAAAGGAAGAGCCCGTACCACGAAAGTGATACGGGCTCTTCTGTTTTCGCTTGTGCTTCCTGCAAACTGTCCACCCTGGGGTCAACCCCGAAAGTAGACACGGGCTCAGCTATTTATACGGCCGAGCCCGTGTCATGGTGCCTGGCACCATGACACGGGCTCGGCTGTGATAATGGCGGAATGTCAGGCCGACTATCAGGCCGACGCCCACTTCCCCTCGTACACGGGCCGGCCTTCGTCGAACTGCAGGGTGGCGCGGATCGAGCGCAGCGCGGTGACCGGGGCGAGCGTGCAGTCGAGCTGGGCGAGCAGTGCCTTGCCGACCGCGTCCAGCAGCGGCTGCGGGCGGCCGGGGGCAATGCGCAGCAGCAGGTACAGGAAAGCGCGGTCGTCGGCACCGTCGGCCACCGCGGCATAAGGCGCCGGGTAGGCCAGCACGCGGGTGCCGGTCAGCGGAAAGACCGAGTTGCCGGTCTCGTCCTGGAACTGCGTGAGCGTGCGGCACAGTACGTTGCACAGGGCTTGCATGTCGACGTGGCCGTCGAGGTTGCCGGTATATTCGATTCTCAGGTGGGGCATGCGGAAAATTTTCTTTGGACAGAGCGGTAGCGCAGCTTACCAAAGTCTTGCCGTGCCTGCCCGCCACGCAGGAGCTCAGTGCCTGCCGGTGGTGGAACCGCGCAGGATCAGTTGCGGCTCGATCAGCGTGAACGGCTCGGTCGGCCGGCCATTGATCGAATCGAGCAGCTTCTCCATGGCCGCCACGCCCATCCGTTCGCTGTGCAGGTCGACGGTCGTCAGCGGCGGCGACGTGTAGTTGCCATAGATGATGTTGTCGATGCCGGCGACCGAAATGTCGGCCGGGACGCGGAAGCCCAGCGCCTGCGCCGCCTTCATGAAGCCCAGCGCCATCAGGTCGTTGTAGCAGACCAGCGCGTCCGGGTGTTCGGCGCCCAGCATCATCGCCGCGCAGAGCCGCTCGCCCTCCTGCGCGGACGGTGCCGCGGCATCGTAGACGGCCAGCGGCAGGCCGTGCGCGGCCAAGCATTCCTTCACGCCGCCCATGCGCTCCTGGTCGCGCCGCGACCTGGAAAAACCCATGTAGGCAAAGCGCCGGTGGCCCAGCGCGACCAGATGGCGCGTCATCATGCACGCGCCGCGATGATCGTCGCTGGCCACGGTCGGCAGCGTGAGCTGCGGCAGGCGGCCGAAGAACACCAGCGGCTTGTCGAGGCCGGCCAGCCATTCCAGCTGCGCGTCGAGCATGCGCGAAAAAATGATCAGGCCATCGACGCGGCGCGACAGCGCTTCGAGCAGCGCGCGTTCGCGGTCGGGATTTTCTTCCGTATCGACCAGCAGCACCGTGTAGCCGTGGGCCTGCGCCACCCGGTTCACGCCCTTGACGATGCTGCTGAAGTGGGGGTTCGCCACATCCAGCACGGACAGGCCGACCGTTTTCGTCTTGCCCGTGATCATCGACTGCGCGAGCGGATTCGAGCGGTAGCCCATTTGCCCGATCACCTCGGTGATGCGGGCCTCGACCGCCGGCGAAAAGCGCTGCGTGCCATTGATGAACTTGGAAATGGTGGCAGTCGAGACGCCGGCGGCGGCGGCCACGTCACGGATGGTGGGAACGGGTTTTTTCATGATCGGGTCGGCCAGGGGTGCCGGCGATCTTACCCGGCAGCTTAGGGGAAAGCAATTGCCGGGGCCGGATGCGTAAAACGTTGGCGCTGTTCGCGTAAGGTAGGGGAACTGCCACGGAACAACGCTGTCTGATCTCCTGTTGAGATACTTCATGACTATCAGGGGGACCATCATGGGCACGGCGGATTTCCAAATGTTGTTCAAGACGCTGGCAGAGCGCCAGCTCTCAGCCGATGAAGTGGCCTGTTTGCAGAACTTTCTCGCATCGCTCGTCCAGCCGGGGCACTGCTTCGCCCTGATCGAGGAAGCAGCCCGCAAACGAATATGTCCACACTGCGCTGGCAACCGCTGCCACCGCTGTGGCCAGGCCAACGGCCTGCAGCGCTATCGTTGTCTTGGCTGCGGGCGCAGTTTCAACTCGTTGACCGGCACGCCACTGGCCCGCCTGAGGCTGCGCGAGAAATGGCTGCCGTATCTGCAATGCCTGATCGGTTCCGAGACAGTGCGTGCGGCGTCCCGGCGCGTGGCGGTAGCGAAATCGACCAGCTTTCGGTGGCGCCACCGCTTCCTTGCCGGGCTGCGCCGCGCACCGCTCCCCAGGCTGTCGGGTATCGTCGAAGCGACGAAGAAGGAGTGCTCGCTTGCAGGCGAGCACCGCTACGCAGGCGACGAGCCGTGCTCGTCGAAACCCCTGCTTCGCCTTACCACCTCGCCTCGCAAAAGGGCTCGCGAAACCTGAAGCGTCCTGCCCGCAAGCGCGGCGGCAAGGCGGCGCGGCGAGGTATCAGCCGGGAGCTCGATTGCATCCTGGTAGCGCGCGACCGTACCCATAACACGTGTGCATTCGTGACCGGGCGTGGGCCAGTCACGGCGGCGCAGTTGATCACGCACCTGCTGCCAGTGCTGGCGCATGACGCGCTGCTGGTCAGCGATGCCGCCAGGGCTTACCAGGCATTTGCAAAGAGCACCAGCGTCAGCCACGAGTTCGTGAACGTGCAGGCCGGCATACGGGCCCGCGGTGCCATGCACATCCAAGGCGTGAATGGATGGCACAGCCGTTTCAAGACATGGCTGCGGCGTTTCAATGGCGTGGCCAGCCGCTACCTGCACCATTACGCCAGTTGGCAGCAAGTGCTCGATGCGGCTGTATTGACGGCACCCAGGCAGTGGCTTTACACGGCGGTTGCCGGGCGATAGCAGTGCGCGTCGAGACATCGAGCGCAGGAGAAAGTTCCATGCCAGCAGGTAATGCCTAGCTTACGCGAACAGCGCCAAAACGTTTAACCCAACTTTACCAACATCGCCGCGCTGCGGCGATGTTCAGGTATCCACCGTTACTTCACACCAGGCATGCAT
>DASVVD010000919.1:0-1842 GCA_036386715.1 Pseudoduganella sp. | reverse complement strand
TGTCGATCTCGGCCTCGCTGATCATGCCTTTCTCCACCGCTTCCGGCAGGCCCAGGTAGCTCTGGCCGCAGACAAGGTCGGTGCCCGCCTTGACCGCGGTGGCCGCCGCATGGACGATGTCGGGCGAAGTCTTGTGGCCGGTCACCAGGTCGCGCACCGAGTCGCAGTCCGAGACGATGAAGCCCTTGAAGCCCCAGTCGCGGCGCACCAGGCCGTTCTGCAGCGGGTGCGCGCACATGGGAATGCCGTCCACCGCGTTGTACGCGCACATCAGCGAATAGGCTTTCGCATCGACGATCGCGTTGCGGAACGCCGGCAGGTAGGTGTCTTCCAGGTCGAACGGCGAGACATCCACGTTGAAGCTGTGGCGCTCCGGCTCGGGGCCGGAATGCACCACGAAATGCTTCGGCGTCGCGATGCCCTTGTACAGGTTCGGGTCGTTGCCCTGGATGCCGCGGATGAACGCCATGCCCATCTGGCCGGTCAGGTACGGGTCCTCGCCGTAGGTTTCCTGGCCGCGGCCCCAGCGCGGATCGCGGTAGATGTTGATGTTGGGCGTCCAGTAGTTGACGCCGAAGTAGCGCGCCGTGCCGCCGGCATCGCGCCGCAGCGCGGCATTGAAATTGGCGCGCCCTTCGAGGGCGATCGCATCGGCCAGGCGTTCCGCCAGCGCGGTATCCCAGGTGGCGGCCAGCCCGATCGCCTGCGGGAACACGGTCGCGTGGCCGGCCCGTGCCACACCGTGCAGCACCTCGTTCCACCAGCCATAACGCTTCAGGCCCAGGCGCTCGATGGCCGGCGCGCCGCTTTGCATCTGCCCGGCCTTTTCCTGCAGCGTCATGCGCGCCACCATGTCCTGTGCCCGCGCTTCGGGCGACAGCGACGTGTTGCGATAGACAGCATCCTCCGCCGCACGGCCGGTGCCCGGTGCGCATGCCAGCGCCACGGCAAGCGCCATGGCTGCGGGCAGGCCCGGGTAACGCGGGGAATGGGGCCGGGCGAATGCCGGGACCGACGAGCGGCGGTGGCCGGGAATGGCTGGGGGGTGCATGGGTCTCCTGTCCGGTCCGATAAGGCAGCGCGGCGCGATGCCTCCGGCATTGCCGGTTATCCGGCAATTCTGCAGGCCCGCGGCAGCCCCGGCAATTCCGAAAATCGCCAAGGCCCGGTCGATTTTTAGGGCTGCCACCGCCAGGCATGGCATTGATATACGCTCGGCGAATAACCCCTATCCAGCAAGCCCATGACCGCGCGACCATTATGCACCGCATGGATAACGCGCATCCGAAATGGCAATTGGCCATGATGGCGGCGGCGCGCCATAATGGATCCGTCTCCTCCGATTGTTCGGATCACCGAATCGGACTTCAACCCGCTCACTGCAGCGGGTTTTCTTTTGGCCGCGCGGTTTTGCGCATCAGGCAGGCATCAGGCGGCAACGCCGTTCGCCTGCACGCTGGCGAGCCGCTCGGCGCCCACAGCGGTGACCGCATAGCCGTTGCGGCCGGCGGCTTTCACGCCGTACAGCGCGTAGTCGGCCGATTGCATGATGGCTTCGGCGCTGGTGTGGTGGCGGGTGATGGCGATGCCCACGCTGGCGGTCACGCGCAGCTTCACGTGGCCGGCATCGAACGGCGCCTCCATCGCAGCCAGGATCCTGGCGCCCAGCTGGCGCGCTTCCTCGAAGCCGTGCACCTGTTCGTAGACGATGACGAATTCGTCACCGGCCAGCCGGGCCACGGTGTCGGTGCAGCGCACGGCGCCCTGCAGCCGGCGGACGAATTCCACCAGCACCGCGTCGCCCACCGCATGGCCATGGGTGTCGTTGATGCCCTTGAACCG
>DASVVD010000918.1:0-1662 GCA_036386715.1 Pseudoduganella sp. | reverse complement strand
GAGTACAGCTGGAATGCGTGCGGCTGGCATTGCCCGGGCTGGCTCCGCGGCAGGTCATCCGGGCGGTTCGTGACGAGCAACGATTTCGCGGCCAGCGTGGCCAGTGCGTCTTCGACGCCGGCGGCCGTGATCCCATCGCCTGCGGCGACACCGACCGCGCGCGCCAGCGTGAACGGGCCGGTGAACACGGCCACGCGGCCCAGTACCACGCGTTCGGCTAGCGCCAGCGTGTCGACGCACCAGTCCAGCGACGCACGCAGCGAACGGTGGCGCGGCGGCGCCGTGCGGCGGCCGCCCTTCAGGATCTGCAGGCGTTCGTCGAGGCGCGCCAGCAGGTCGCGTGGCCCGAACAGGTCGAGCCGTTCGGCGGCCAGCTCGATCGCCAGCGGCACGCCATCCAGGCGCCGGCAAAGTTCCGTCACCACGGGCGCATCGGCATCGGTGAGTGTGTAGCCGCCATGCACGGCGGCCGCGCGCGCGGTGAACAGCGCCACTGCCGGCCAGGCCAGGGCCGCTGCCGCAGTGATCGTGCCGGACGGTGGGCAATCCAGCGGTTCGATGCGCTGCACCCGCTCGCCGGCCGCACGCAGTGCTTCGTTGCAGGTCGCCAGGATGCACAGTCCGGGGGCGTCGCGCAGCAGCTTCTCGGCGAATGCGGCGGCGCCGGTGACGATGCGGTCGCAATTGTCGAACACCAGCAGCACCGGCCGTTCGCGCAGGTGCGCCACCAGCACCGAGGCGCAATCGGTGGCGGGCGGCAGGTGCAGCGCCGAGGCCAGGGCCGCGGCCGGGTCGGCGGCGTCCGCCATGTCGATGCGCCAGGTGCGGAACTGCGGCGCCAGGCGCTGCGCGACGGCTTGCGCAAGGGTGCTCTTGCCGACGCCGCCGGTGCCCGTCAGCGTGACGAGGCCGTGCCGGAGCGGCAGCGCGGCCAGCGCATGTACCAGCGCCGCGCGGTCCGCCGGCTGGCCGTCGGCATGCGTGGCGGGATGTGCGGCGGGCTGCGTCGCGGAATGCGTCGAACAATGCGGCGCGTGCCATTGCACGGCCTCGACGAGCGCATAGCCCTGGCCGGCCACGCTGCCGATATCGCGCCGCTCCGGTGTCTCGCGCAAGGCCTTGCGCAGCGCCACCATGTGCACGCGCAGGTTCGCTTCCTCGACGATGGTATCGGGCCAGGCATGCGCGATCAGGTCGGCTTTCGACACCGTGGCGCCGGCACGTTCGGCGAGCACGGCCAGGATATCGAATGCCCGTGAGCCCAGCTTCAGCGGCCGCCCGTCCTCGAGCACCACGCGCTGCGATGGATAAAGGCGAAACGGTCCGAACGACGCATGGGCAACCGACGACTCGGGGGCTGGGAGTGTCATGTGGCTTCTCGTTGCAACGGCCGATTGCCGTCAGGCCGGATGATAAGTGACTTTCATTACAGTCAACTGACACCACCGAAAATGTTGCTAAAAAACGGGGACAGTCCCCGAATTTTGGCAACAATTTTGTGATGTTTACATCGTTTGTTAATGAAGACCTTATACGCATAAGCTCAAAGCATATTGCATGTCGGGTTTCCTACAAATTTGTAGCTCATCGACAAACTGTTGCCAGAAAAAGGGGACTGTCCCCAGTTTTGGCAATGTTTTTGGAAGCGGGCTTTACGGCTCG
>DASVVD010000917.1:0-4921 GCA_036386715.1 Pseudoduganella sp. | reverse complement strand
AAGGCAGTGAAACAGGGTCATGAAGTTTTCCAAACGCGAAAAAAACAGAATTTTCTGCGAGCATTCCCCCCTTCCGCTAATGAAAAATTTGGTACCGAAAATTGCAAATGCTGAACAATGGGAGCGGTACCTTTGCTATTCCAGTATATGCAATTTACAGGCCCGGTGGAGCACCCGAATACAAAAAAAACAAGCTTGAAATTTCACTACAAAAAAAAGAGGAAATGTTCTAGATGCGACGGGGCCGGTCTAGCCGGTCTGTCAAGGCGGTCAGACCAGTCTACGGCATTGTGGAAGGGTTGGGAAGAACGAAGCCGGGGGCGTCATTGAACGCCCCCGATGAAAGAATGGAACAGGGCCGCTTCAGATCAGCCGGCCGCGCTTTTCACGCTTGCATTCCAGCGTGCTGATCAATTTGCCTTCCGGGGAAACGGTGTCGAGATGGACATCGAAGCCCCACAGCCGCGCGACATGCTTGAGTACTTCATGGGCCTGCTGGTTCAGCGGCCGGCGGTTGAACTGCGTGTGCCGCAAGGTCAGCGCCCGGTCATCCCGCGTGTTGACGGACCAGACCTGGATGTTCGGTTCGCGGTTGCCCAGGTTGTACTGGTCGGCCAGCTGCTGTCGCACATAGCGGTAGCCCATCTCGTCGTGGATGGCCGAAACCGACAGCTTCTCGTTGCGGTCGTCGTCCAGGATCGCGAAAAAGTGGAATTCCCGGATCAGCCGCGGCGACAGGTATTGCGCAATGAAACTTTCATCCTTGAAGTTACGCATCGCAAACTGCAGCGTTTGCTGCCAGTCGCTGCCGGCAATGTCCGGGAACCATTCGCGGTCCTCGGCCGTCGGGTTTTCGCAGATGCGGCGAATGTCCGTCATCATCGCGAAGCCCAGCGCATACGGATTGATCCCACTGTAATAAGGGCTGTGCACCGGCGGCTGGTAGACGACGTTGGTGTGGCTCTTCAGGAATTCCATCATGAAGCCGTTGCCGATGACGCCCTCGTCATAGAGCTGGTTCAGGATCGTGTAATGCCAGAACGTGGCCCAGCCTTCGTTCATGACCTGGGTTTGCCGCTGCGGGTAGAAGTATTGCGAGATCTTGCGCACGATGCGCACCAGCTCGCGCTGCCATGGCTCCAGCAGCGGCGCGTACTTCTCGATGAAGTACAGCAGGTTTTCTTCGGGCTCGGGCGGGAAACGGGGAGGGGCCTGCGCCACCGTTTCTTCCTCGCTCTTCCTGGGCAATGTACGCCACAGCTCGTTGAGCTGGGACTGCAGGTATTCCTCGCGCTCCTGCTGCCTGGCCTGTTCCTGCGCCAGCGACAGCTTGGCCGGCCGTTTGTAGCGGTCCACGCCGTAATTCTGGATCGCATGGCAGGAATCGAGCAGCAGCTCGACGGCATCGATGCCGTGCCGCTGCTCGCACTCGGCAATGTAGTTCTTGGCGAACACCATGTAATCGACGATCGCTTCCGCGTCGGTCCAGGTGCGGAACAGGTAATTGCCCTTGAAGAAGGAATTGTGGCCATAGGCCGCGTGCGCGATCACCAGGGCCTGCATCGTCAGGCTGTTTTCTTCCATCAGATAGGCGATGCAGGGATTGCTGTTGATGACGATCTCGTAGGCAAGACCCATCTGGCCGCGCTTGTAGCCTTTTTCGGTGGACAGGAAATGCTTGCCGAACGACCAGTGGTTGTAGGACACCGGCATGCCGACGGACGTATACGCATCCATCATCTGTTCGGCCGTGATGATTTCCAGCTGGTTCGGATACGTGTCGAGGCCGAAGCCTTTCGCCACGCGCCTGATTTCCTCGTGCGCCTGTTCGATCAGCTCGAATGTCCATTCCGACTGCTCCGGCAGCGCGCGCGGGTGGGGCGGTCGCTTCGTCATCTCGTTCATCAGATTTTGCTCCGCTATTTGGGCTGCTTCTTGAACAGTTCACGGAATACCGGGTAGATATCGGCAGGCGTGACTATTTTTTGCATGGCAAAGTGCTGGTGCAGATCGGGCACCTGCGCGTATTGCTCCCACAGGTTCTGCGGCGGCCCGTCGGTGATCTCCACATAGGTGTAGTACTGCACCTTCGGCATGATCGTGTTGACCAGCAGTTGCCGGCACAGCACCGAATCGTTGTCCCAGTTGTCGCCGTCCGAGGCCTGGGCCACATAGCTGTTCCACTGGCCGGCGCCGTAGCGTTCGTCGATCACCTTGTTGAGCAGATTGAGCGCCGAGGACACCACCGTGCCGCCCGACTCGCGCGAGTGGAAGAACTCATGCTCGTCCACCTCGGCCGCCGCCGTGTGGTGGCGGATGAAGACGACTTCGATCTTGTCATACACCCGTTTCAGGAACAGGTACAGCAGGATGAAGAAACGCTTCGCGGTGTCCTTGCGCTGCTCGTCCATCGAGCCGGACACGTCCATGATGCAGAACATCACCGCCTGCGTCATCGGTTTCGGGATCTTGACCCGGTTGCTGTAACGCAAGTCGAACGGGTCGATATACGGAATCGCCAGCAGCCTGGTATGCAGGTGATGGATTATCTTTTTCAGCTCGACGACCCTGAAGTCGTCCAGCGGCACGTCGGCCAGCAGCAGGGTTTCGAGTTCCTGCTCGGCTTCGGCCAAGGCTTTGCGCGACGGGCCGCCCACGGCGATGCGTCGCCCCAGGGCACCGCGCAGGGAGCGCAGCACGTGGATGTTGCTTGGCGTGCCGGACACGGTGTACCCGGCGCGCTGGCTCTTGAAATCGGTGGTGGCCGTCAGTTGCGTCTTGACGAGGTTCGGCAGTTCGAGGTCTTCAAAGAAGTAATTCATGAATTCCTCGCGCGACAGTTCGAAGATGAAATCATCCTCGGAAGTCTGGTCGCTGTTGCCCGCCTTGCCGCGGCCGGAACCGCCGCCGCCCTTGGGCCGGGCGATCTGGTCGCCCTTCTGGTATTCCTGGTTGCCGGGATTGACGACTTCCCACACGCCGCCATGGGCGTGTCCGAAGGAAGGCTCGTTCACGTCCTTGACGGGGATCGAGACTTTCTCGCCGTTTTCAATGTCGGTGATCGAACGGCCCTTGATGGCGCGCCCGACTGCGTCCTTGATCTGGCCCTTGTAGCGCCGCAGGAACCGTTCGCGGTTGACCGCGGATTTGTTCTTGCCCTGCAAGCGTCGGTCGATGAGATAACTCAAAAGATTCCTCCTGCGCCGGGAACAGTGCTCCCGCCGGACGGCGGGAGCACGAAGCCCGATGCTGCTGTGACGGACTCACTTCTTGAAGCTATTATGGCACTGACAGCCTTACGACGATTTTCGCACGCGCAGATACCACTCGCACAACAGCCGCACCTGCTTGGCGGTGTAGCCTTTTTCCACCATCCGGGCCACGAAGTCGGCGTGCTTGTTGGCATCCTCGGCGCTGGCCTTGGCGTTGAACGAGATGACCGGCAGCAGTTCCTCGGTGTTCGAGAACATTTTCTTCTCGATGACCGTGCGGAATTTTTCGTAGGACGTCCAGGCCGGGTTCTTGCCGCCGTTGTTGGCCCGGGCGCGCAGGCCGAAGTTGACGATCTCGTTGCGGAAATCCTTCGGATTGCTGATGCCGGCCGGCTTCTCGATCTTTTCCAGCTCGGCATTGAGCGATTCGCGGTCGAAGCTCTCGCCGGTATCCGGATCGCGGTATTCCTGGTCCTGGATCCAGAAGTCGGCGAACGTCACGTAGCGGTCGAAGATGTTCTGGCCATATTCGGAATAGCTTTCCAGGTAGGCGGTCTGGATTTCCTTGCCGATGAAGTCGACGTAGCGCTGCGCCAGGTGCTCCTTGATGTAGGAGAAGTATTTTTGCTCGGTCTCCGGCGGGAACTGCTCGCGCTCGACCTGCTGCTCGAGCACATACAGCAGGTGGACCGGGTTGGCCGCCACTTCGGTCGAATCGAAGTTGAACACCTTCGACAGGATCTTGAACGCGAAGCGGGTCGACAGGCCGTTCATGCCTTCGTCCACGCCCGCATAGTCGACGTATTCGTGGATCGATTTCGCCTTGGGATCGGTATCCTTCAGGTTCTCGCCATCGTAGACCAGCATTTTCGAGAAGATCGACGAGTTTTCCGGTTCCTTCAGCCGCGACAGGATCGCGAACTGCGACATCATGCGCAGCGTGCCCGGTGCGCACGGCGCCGCGGCCAGCGACGAGTTGCGCATCAGCTTGTCGTAGATCTTCACTTCGTCCGACACGCGCAGGCAATACGGCACCTTGACGATATAGATACGGTCGAGGAATGCCTCGTTGTTGCGGTTGTTGCGGAAGCTCTTCCACTCCGATTCGTTCGAATGGGCCAGCACCACGCCGTCGAACGGGATCGCGCCGAAGCCTTCGGTGCCCTTGTAGTTGCCCTCCTGCGTGGCGGTCAGCAGCGGGTGCAGCACCTTGATCGGCGCCTTGAACATCTCGACGAATTCCATCAGGCCCTGGTTGGCCAGGCACAGGCCGCCGGAATAGCTGTAGGCGTCCGGATCGTCCTGCGCGTAATCCTCGAGTTTGCGAATGTCCACCTTGCCGACCAGCGAGGAAATATCCTGGTTGTTCTCGTCGCCCGGCTCGGTCTTCGAAATCGCGATCTGCTTCAGGATCGACGGGTAGCGCTTGACCACGCGGAACTGGTTGATGTCGCCGTTGAATTCATGCAGCCGCTTCACTGCCCACGGGCTTGGAATGCTGCGCAGGTAACGGCGCGGAATGCCGTAGTCCTCTTCCAGGATCACGCCGTCCTCGGCCTCGTTGAACAGGCCGAGCGGCGTCTCGTTCACCGGCGAGCCCTTGATCGCGTAGAAGGGCACCTCCTGCATGAGCGACTTCAGCCGCTCGGCGATGGACGACTTGCCCCCGCCGACGGGCCCCAGCAGGTAAAGGATCTGCTTCTTCTCCT
>DASVVD010000916.1:0-5243 GCA_036386715.1 Pseudoduganella sp. | reverse complement strand
CAGGCCTTGTCGATGTAGCCGTTGCGGTAGCTGGCGGTCAGCGTGTGCGTGAGCTGCTTGGTCTCGAACGACGTCGAAGCGCGGATCACGTGGCGGAAGCTGACTTCGTCGTCGATGCCGTAACGGTTCAGGCTGGTGGTCCAGACGTCGTCCGTGCCCGGCTCGGTGTAACGCGAGCGCAGCAGGTACGTACCGGCCAGGCGGCTCGTCAGGCGGCCGCCCCACAGGTTTGTCTTGTACGCCAGGTCGTAGTCGATGCCGCGGTTTTCCGTCTTGCCGATGTTGATCGGCGCGTAGATGACCGCCAGCTCGTCCGAACCCGTCGAGTTGATGTGCTTGGTGGTGTACAGGTTCGCGTACTTGGCCGGGTCGGCAAAGATCTGCGATTCCGCCACGTCGTCGACCTGGTCGCGGATTTCCACGTTCCACAGGTCCAGCGCCAGCGACAGCCCGGTCAGCGGCTCCCACACGGTACCGATCGACCACTGCTTCGACTTCTCGGGCTTCAGCTCGGCGTTACCCGCGCGGAATGCCTCGAACTGCGTGCGGCCCACGCCGTTGCAGTACGACGCCAGCGGATGGCCGGTGCCGGTCAGCGGGCACTGGTAGGTGCCGGCGGTGACGCCCCAGTCTTCCTGCACGCCGGCGATCTGCTGCATCGTCGCGGCACGGAAGCCGGTACCGGCGGCGGCGCGGAACATCAGGTTGTTGGTGGCCGAGAACTTGCCCGACAGCTTCCAGGTGCTGGCGCTTTCGGTATCGCCGTAGGTCTTGCCGCCGTTGTTGTCCTTGGTGGCGCCGATGCGGTCGTAACGCGCCGAGGCGGTCACTTCCAGCTTCTTCGTCAAAGGCATCATCAGCTCGGCATAGGCACCGCTGTTGGCGCGGTGGAAGCCGCTGTCGGTGGTGCCGCCCTCGTACAGGATCTCGGCGTTCTTCGACACATCCTCGTTGGCCATGTGGTAGTTGGTGTCGCGGTAGTCGACGCCCACGCCCAGCATGGCGGTGCCGCCCGGCAGCTTGAAGGCTTCACGCGAACCACGCGCATCCCAGCCCTTCATGATCACGGTCTGGGTCTGGTACAGGCCGGAGAAACCGGTGCCCAGCAGCGTGTTGCGCATCGCGTCGGGCATGTCGCCCAGGCCGTAGCTGAATGGATCGAGCTGGCCCGCATCGATGGCCGCCTCGAACTTCGACGCCAGCGGGAAGCCGCTGACATAGTCCTGCGTCTGGCGGTTGCGCGACCAGGTGAACGCGGAGTTCAGGTCCCAGCCGAACGCATTGCCGTCCACGCCAGCCACGAAGTGCGTGGCCTTGGTGCCGTAGTCGTACGTGCGGTTGCCCATTTCCATCAGGCGGTAGTTGGCGTTCACGCTCGTCACGCCGGCGGCCTGTTCGGCGGTCAGGTACGGCAGGATGTACCGGTTGTACAGGCCCGAACCCTGGTCGATCGAGAACTGTGCCGGGAACGGCGCGATGGCCGAACGCACGTTTGCCTTCGTGAAGGCGAAGTCGTAGAAGCCCTTGAAGCCGGTGCTGCCCAGCTTCAGTTCGCCGGAGCTGAACACGCCGTCACGCTTGGTTTCCGGGTTGATCTCGATCGTCGCCGAGGAATCGAAGTAGCAGTTGCCGTCGCCGTAGATGTTGGTGTTCATCGGTGCGCAGGCACCGTTGTGCGACAGCGCGTACGGGTTCAGGTTGACGGATTTCGCCGTGCCGTCGGCTGCGGTGTAGCGCACCGCGGCATTGGCCGGCAGCGCGCGGCTGGAACCGGTGGCGAACTGCAGCGCACGGCCGGTGGCCGGGTCGGTGAAGTTGATGATGCCGGTCTTGGCGAAGTCGCGCTGCGAAGCCTTCAGCGACTTCTGCACGTCGTGGCTGGCCGAGAAGAACACGCTGTAGCCGTCTTCGTCGATGTCGCCGAAGCCCTTCGAGATCGACACCGAATTCGATGCGCCGCCCGAACGCTCCGGGTTGTTGTACTTGGCATCGATCTGCCACTCGGAAGCACCCTTTTTCAGGATGAAGTTGACCACGCCGGCAATGGCGTCGGCGCCGTACAGCGCAGAGGCGCCGTCGGTCAGCACTTCGACGCGCTGCACGGCCGACAGCGGGATCGAGTTCAGGTCGATGGTGGTGCCGGAATTGGACGGCGCGATGCGACGGCCGTTCAGCAGCACCAGCGTGTACTGCTCGCCGATGTCGTGGATCGATGCCGTGGTGATGCCGCCGCCGCCGCCGCCAACCGATGCGGCCGCGGACGTGAAGCCCTGCATGGCCGGGATCTGCTGGATGAAATCGGTAACGGTGGTGACGCCGGTCTTCTTGATGTCCTTCTCGGAGAAGGACTGCACCGGCAGCGACGCTTCGGCGGCGATGCGCTTGATGGACGAACCGGTGATCTCGACACGCTGCATGGACTGCTCGCCGGCTTCCTGCGCGGTCGCGGCATGCATGCCCATCGCCAGGCTGCCCGCGAACATGACGCGCAGGGAGCGAGACAAAATTTTCTCAATCATGAAACTTCTTTCAGGGTTATTGCGAACGACAAAACGGCCGCCACCCGGATAGGGCGGAGACCGGGGCAGCCCACGCTGCAACTGGAAGTTACTGTTATGCAGTGACCATCAGCCCCTGCAATTCTCACAAATAATCACAGGGGTGCATATCAAACCATCTAATCGTGCCTGTTGTCAATTTTTGTTCGGCAGATGTAAGCAAAAGTGACGGGCTTCTGCCAAAAATTTGTCAGATGAATAAAGATCTTGCGGAACGTTTGGTATATACATCTGTGGAGTGTTCATAGATGTATTTCATGTGGAAATGTTGTGCAATACGGCAAAATGGTTGCCCAAAAAAGGGGACTGTCCCCGTTGTTGATTTGCCACGCCGTGTGGCGAAATGCCAACATCCATGCGCTGGTGGGTAACTGGAAACTGTTGCCTAAAATCGGGGTCTGACCCCGGTTTTAAGCAATTATTTGTCGGCAGACGTAAAAGCGGCCCCGCGAGGGGCCGCCCGTAGTGCTTCAGAGGGGGATCAGAAGAACTTGTACTGTGCGCCGAACTTGAAGTAGCGGCCCACGGCGCCGGAGTTGTCCAGCGGGTTGAAGCTCATGCCGCCGTAGGTCAGCGGGTCGAGCGGTGCCACGCGGTCGAACAGGTTCGAGACCGAGGCGAACAGCGTGAAGTTCTTGCTCACGTTGAAGCGGGTCGACAGGTCGACCGTCGTGAACGACGCCAGTTCGCAGTTGCCCGGTGCCACGGTGCCATCGGCGAACTGCGATGCGCACGCGCCGCCTTCGAAACGGATGTTCTTCATGCTGTCGCGCCAGTTGGCGGTGCCGCTGAAGTTCCATGCGCCGATGTCCCACGAAGCAGTCAGGTTCACCTTGTTCTTCGGCGTGCCCATGCAGTTCGACGTGTCGCAGTTGCCGTGCGTGCCGGCGAACTCGTATTGCAGCGTCGGCGATTCGGCGCGCAGGAACGAGTGGATGTGGGTCCAGGTCAGGCCCAGCGTGGCGCGGCCGTAGTCGCCCAGGCGCAGGCGCTGCTTGACGTCCAGGTCCACGCCTTCCACCTCGGTGAACGAGGAGTTGCGGTAGGCACCGGACACCACCAGCAGCGTGCCCGAGTTCGGGATGATCGCGCCATTGGCGTCACGCAGGTTGTTGTCGTTGCGCACCGCGGTCGGCGAAGCGGCCGCTTCGGCGTACGACACCGGGTTGATCTCGTTTTCACGCTTGATCTTGAACGCATCCACCGACAGGCTGGTGCCGTCGAACGGGTCCCATACCATGCCCAGCGTGTAGCCTTTCGACTCTTCCGGCTTCAGCGCCGGATTGCCGATCTTGATCGACGACACGGAGACCGAGCAGTCGCCCTGGCTGGCGCCCGGGCGCGCGGTCGGCACGCCGTTCACGGTCGGGCAGCGCACCGGATCCTGCGCGGATGCCGAACCGACGGCCTGCGACAGCACGCTGTTTTCCGCGGCGGACGGCGCACGGAAGCCTTCCGTGTAGGTGCCGCGCAGCGCGAAGTTCTTCGCCGGGGTCCACTTGATGCCCAGCTTCGGCGTCGTGGAATTGAAGTTCTCGTAATGGTCGTAACGCACCGCACCCGTCACTTCGACGGTCTTCAGCACCGGCAGCAGCGCTTCCATGTAGACGGCCGATACCTTGGTGTCGCCGAAGGCCGCCGTGTAGCTGCTGTTGATCGAGCCGTTTTCCGAACCGGACAGGCTCGGGTTGTTCAGCTTTTCCTGGCGGTGTTCGCCGCCGATCGCCAGGCCGATATTACCGCCCGGCAGGGCCACCGGCAGTTCGCGCGAAGCCTTGAAGTCCACGGTAGTCAGGCGCGTGGTCGAGTGCGAGGTGGCGGTACGGCGCAGGGCATCGTAGAACGCCGCCGAGTTCTTGCCGGCTTCGGCGCCGATGTAGTACGGGAAGAACTGGCTGGCCGGGTTCGACAGCGCATTGTTCAACACGTTCATGTTGATCATGTTGGTCCACGCCAGGTCCAGCTTCGACTCGGAGCGGGTGAAGCCCGTTTCCCAGTCCCAGCCTGCGTTGCTGCCTTTCAGGCCCACCACGAAGCGGTTGAAAGCGTTCTTGCCGTTGCGGACCGATGGGCCCAGGTCCCACAGCGAGTAGCGCAGGCGCACGTCCTGGCCGTAAGGGTTTTGCGGGTGGGTGGCGTCCATCAGGATCGCCGAACCGTAGTTGATCAGCTGGTTCGGGCCGCCATTCGCGCCCGGGAACACCACCGTCGACGACGTCGCGCCGGGCGTCATCGTGAACGACGTCTTGCGCTCCGAGTAGCCCAGTTCGGTGAACGCCTGCAGGTTCTCGTTGATCTGCCAGGTGCCGCGGGTGTACAGGTTGACCGATTCGATTTCAGGGTTCATCGAACGGAACTGGTCCTGGTGCCACACGCAGCCGCCGCGCGGGTCGCCCTGGGCGGACGTGGAGAACTTGGCGCAGCCTGGCAGTGCCACGTACTGGCCGGTCGACGGGTTCAGCAGCGCGCCGGTCGGGCCCGCCGATGCGGCGCCGTTGGTGATGTAGCCGCCCGCGTACTGCGTGGAGAGGCCATAGCCCCATGGGCGGATGTCGCCGTGGCCGATCCAGTCGCGCCCGGCGCGGTCCGATGCCTTCAGCTCGTCGCTCTGGTTGTATTCGGCGTTGATGACCCAGTTGTACTTGTCCGCTTCCAGGTCGCCCTGGCCGTAGGTGATCGAAGCCT
>DASVVD010000915.1:0-4798 GCA_036386715.1 Pseudoduganella sp. | reverse complement strand
GCGGTTGCCGTCGACGGTGGCACCATCGAACGTATCCTCGACCTGGCGCCGCATGCGCTCGACCAGGCCGGCGTCGGGCAGGGTGCCGCGATAGCGCTCGGTGTCGACGTTGCGCGCGACGATGCGCAGGCCGGCATCCAGGATCGTCGCGCGCCATGTGGCGGGAACCTGCTGGTCGCGCAGGATCGCGTTGAGCGATTCCGGCAGTACCTGCGCCGCCAGCACGTAGCGCACCGCGCCGTTGCGCACGACCGGCACGCCGACCGTGATGGTCTGCCCGGCGCTGCCCCGCGTCAGGCCGGTGACGACCGGCTGCGTGGTGCGCAGCACTTCGCGCAGCAACGCTGTGTTGGCGGGGGCGGCCACCGGCTTTGCCTGCGCCTCTTGCGCGGTGTTCATCAGCTGGCGGCCGCTCTGCGCCTCGTACAGCACGATCTCGGTGATCGGCAGGATCGCGTGGACGTTGGCGGCCTGCCGGCCAAATTCGGCCATTTCCGCCTCGTCGATATCGTCGGAGACCGACAGCGCGGTCAGCGCCGTGACGACGGTATCGAAATCGCGGTCGACCACGGCCACCATCGAGCGCGCGGTCGCCATCGCCTCGCCGAGCAGGCTGGCGCGTTCGACGCGGTAGTGGTCGTAGATGAGGAATGCCGAGACGATGGCGGCGGGCAGCACGCAGCTGAGTACCAGCAGCGCCAGCCGGAAACGGATGGTCGGCAGGCGCGGATGGACGTGGGGAGGGAGCTGCACGGGAGGGGCGCCTGCGTTATCACGGGTTAATGTTGTGTGAAGGTACCATAGCTCGAGCTTCGACAGCCGAGAAATGTCCGGAGGCAGCCGCCTGTTGCGCTTACCGCTACCGATGCGTGACAGGCGAAGCAATATCGATAAGGCTGCCCAAGCTTCCAGCAGCGCGCGAAAAGCCGGTGATGCCGGCTGTTGAAATGCTCCTGTGAGGTGGCGTGCAAGCGGCACAACGATGTTGAATCAGGGTAGCGCGAAAGACATGCCGGAAAGGCAGCAGCGCTGGCAGCCGAACGAAGACATTCAGTAAATATTTACCGGATCACCACGACGGCCAGGTATGGAACACATTGTTGTTTCAGGCCTGTCTTTTTGTTCGCCCACCACAAATAATTTTCCTCGCAACGCAAATTCCTTTACCATCAGCAACAGAACCGCCTGTGCGCGGTCGCCAGCCAGTGCCCGGCTGACTCCAGGGCATTAACGTTCATTCAATGGATCATAATGCCGGCCTTATTCAAAAGGCGGGCCGGGGATTTGCATGCTGCGCTATCTGACTTTCGTTGTTGCCTTATTTATCTCGTGGTCTGTCAATAGTATGGAAATGAATGTCCCCAACGCGGTCACCACCGCGGAGCCGATCGAGTTGAAGCCGGTTCCCCGGCGTGGTGCACTGTATCGCGTGCAGCATGACGGCAAGACCAGTTACCTGTTCGGTACCATCCATGTCGGCAAGCAGGGCTTTTTCCCGCTCGAGCCGGAAGTGACCCGCGCGCTGGACCATGCAAGCTCGCTGGTGCTCGAACTCGACACCCGTGCCTATGAGCCCTTCCAGCGGGCACTGGCGAAATATGGCAGCTACCCGGCTGGCCAGTCCATCAAGCGGCACCTGTCGCCGCACGCGCTGGCACGACTGCAGCAGGCACTCGCCAGGGCGGGCATTGCGCTGGGCACTGTCGAGGGTTACCGCCCGTGGCTGGTGGCCAATATCCTGGTCGGCGGCGAGATCGAGAAGCATGGTTACCATCGCAGCAATGGCGTGGAAGGTTTCCTGCTGTCTGCCGCGGTAAAGCAGAAAAAGACCGTGCGTGAACTGGAAACGGCCGATTACCAGCTCAGCCTGTTTGCCTCGCTGGATGATGCACAGCAGGAAAAATACCTGCTGGAAAACCTGGACGATCTGGAGAACGGTAAAGCCGTGCAAAGGTCCGCCGGCCTGATCGATGCCTGGAGCACCGCGGACTCGGCACGGATCACCGACCTGGCGCGCGAGCTGACCAGCGGCGACACGGTTTCCGCCACGTTCATGGATCGTACGCTGCTGCGCCAGCGCAACCCGCAGATGACGGCCCACATCGAGGCCATCATGCGCAGCGACGACGTGGCCTTCGTGGGCATCGGCCTGCTGCACCTGGTGGGCGAGGACAGTATTCCCGAACTGCTGCGCCGCCGCGGCTACGACGTCGAAAAAATGTACTGAAAGCGCACTGATACCTGCTGGCGCGGGTACCTGGCGGGGAGCGCAATTACCGGGCGACGATGCCGTCGCTGTAGGTGACGCGGTCCCCCACGTTGCACTCCGGCTGCATTCCCACCATGACGCTCTGCAGGCTGCCATCATCGGTGCGCAATGTGACCCGAAAACCTGCCGGCGATCCCCCATCGGCGACGCTGCCCCCGATCGCCACCGCGCCCGTGGCGCCGCTGACGGCGATGTCTGCCTGCTGCGCCGGTATCCATTCGATTTGCTGCACCACGCCACGCACGTGCTTCATGGCCCCGCCGCGCCGGATGGCATGACTTTCCGCCCCGGTACGTGCCTGCATGCGGGCTGCCGTAGTGTCCATTCTCCCGGCTTCACTGCCGGCCCCGGTGTTCGTCATCGCCGCGCAGCCGGCTAGCATCATGCATGCCAGAAATGCAATATGTGCCGTATACCGGGGTGCTTGGTGCCCGGCAACCGGTATGCCGCCAGAAATGTCGATGCCGTGGCGGCTGGCGCCACGGATTGGTATCTTTGCAGTTTTATCGTGCATGGCTGTCTCCACGAACCCAATGCCCTCGGGAAGTGTGAACCGTTACTGGTCGATGCATTCATCCTAACAGACTACCCTTGATGTAAATCAAACTATGAGGTTCCGTGCAGCTTGATAATTACCTCTTGGATATAGATAACGATAAGGGTTGATATGCTCAAGCATCGGACGGAAGCGGTGATTGCGGATCTTGTCGACGCCGCCTGTGGCGGTCCGGACGGTCGGCGCAAGCGGCATGTCCTGCGCCAGGCGCTGTATGCGCTGGTGCGGCTGGCGAAAGTGGAGCAGCTGGTGGAAATGCGCCTCGATGCCGAGCGTGCCACCGGCGGCATGGTGGGCGTGAAGCAGCATCGCCATACCAAGGCCATGCTGCGCAAGATCGGCATGGATGTGCATGCAGACCGCTCGCGCCTCGAACTCGATTGGGACGTGGCCCGGGCAAAGCGCCCCCGGCAATCCTGTGCCGACGTTGAAAACGATTGCGGGAAGAGTTGACCCGGCGTGGAGCACCGGCGCAGGCCTCGGTGGCACGCCTCGGCAGTATGCCTCGGCATCACGCCTCGATTACCAGCCCGATCATGGCATGCCCGGCCGGCAGGTCTCAGGTCGGAACCTTGCGGGTTGTCCACAACGTCCACAGCACCGTCGATGTCACGATGGCCGAAGTGCAGTCGACCAGCCAGTCGCCGATGGCGCCATGGCGGTAGGGCAGGAAGCTTTGCACCACTTCGTCGAAGGCGCCCATTGCGGCGATCGTCAGCACCGCTTTCGATGCGCGTTGTGCCGCCGTGCCGCTGCTGCCGGTAAAAACCAGGAAAGTCAGCACCGCGTAGGCGCACGAGTGCAGCACGACGCCGGACGCGACCTCGGCAGCATCGGCCCGGGCGCCGGGGATCGAGCCGATGATGACGATCAGCGCGAACAGCGCCATTGCGCCCCAGTAGCGCAGGCGGGCATGGGCGGTGGTGAGCAGTAGAATGTGGAGGAATTTCAGCACGGGTCGGGTTTCAATACGTTGCGGCAGGAAGGTTGGCAAAAGCGTCAGCAAAAGCAGAAGCATAACGATAGCACGGCCGGCAAAAAAGAGCCCGCCGTTGCGGCGGGCTCAAACCCTGTCCGGGCCAAGAGACTTTGGATCGGCCACTTCCGATCGTCCAGCCAGGGTCTGGCACCTGGATCCTGGATCGAATCACTGGCGGAACGACGATCAGGGATCGAACTGTATTGCCAGGGACGCTATTGCCAACGGAGCTTGCCAAAAACGGAGCTTGCCAAAAAACGGAGCTTGCCAAAAAACGCGCCTGGAATTGGCGGTTCGGACTGACGAATCTGGAGCGGTGTGCGGGAGCACACCTGGTCCGCCACCACGCATATCGGTTGCATGTGCGGCAGATGAACCAAGTATAAGAATCAAGTGTGACGGCATCATGACCTCCCGCAAAGGCCTTGCAGCAGCGTGGAATCTGCGGAACAAAATAAAGCACCAAGGCGTAACAACGGAACCGCGCAAAAAAAAAGCCCGCTTCAGGGCGGGCTTCAAACTATTATCTTGGAGGAGAATAGTGGAGACAGGTGCAATTATGCTGCGTCGCCACATATACGTCCAATTTTGAATTTCGATAATAGATATATTTTTATCGAATAACTCAGCCGTTCTTTCCGTCATGCCGAATGACGTGGCGGTCGGCCTGCAAACCGGCCTGCGGGCTCAAAGGATCACCGCTTCGTCGGGTAGCTGGTTCGGTCGCGAGCCATCCGCCGGGAAGTGCTGTTGCAGCAGGTCGGCCAGCGCATTCAGGGCAGCCACGGTACCACCGCCGAACTCGCCGCGCTTGTAGGCCTCGGTCATCATCCGGCACACCGCCTGCCATTCGTGGTCCGCGATGCGGCGCCCCACATTCCGGTCGGCCACGATATCGACGGCATGATCCGCCAGGTTCACGTAGATCAGCACGCCGCAGTTTTCTTCCGTGTCCCACACGCCGTATTGCGCGAACAACTCGCGGGCACGGGCA
>DASVVD010000914.1:0-3117 GCA_036386715.1 Pseudoduganella sp. | reverse complement strand
CGGCGGCGAGCCGCTGGCGATCCGGGTCGGCAATTCGACCTTTGCACTGCGCCGCTTTGAAGCGGCGCTGATCGCGGTCCTGCCCGAAGCAGTGCAGCCATAGCAGTGCAGCTTTAACAACGAGGTTCTAGATAGCATGGGTGTAACCGAGAAAGTGGTGCAGGTCGTCAGCCGCGCACCGATGATTGCCCTGCTGGGCAATCCGAACTGCGGCAAGACGGCGCTGTTCAACCGCCTCACGGGCGCGCGCCAAAAGGTGGCCAACTACGCGGGCGTGACGATCGACCGCAAGGAAGGGCATTTCACGTCGCCCGCCGGGCACCCCTATAAAGTGCTGGACCTGCCGGGTGCCTACAGCCTGAAGGCGCACACGCCGGACGAGGAAATCACGCGCGACGTGGTCGCCGGCCTGCGCGCCGGCGAAACCGCGCCGGACCTGGTGGTGTGCGTGGTCGATGCCACCAACCTGCGCCTGAACCTGCGCCTTGTGCTGGAAGTACAGCGCCTCGGCCTGCCGATGATGCTGTGCCTTAACATGGTCGACGTGGCCAGGCGCCGCGGCATCGAGGTCGATGCCGACCGGCTGGCCCGCGAGCTGGGCATGACGGTCGTCGAAACCGTGGCGGTGCAGGGCGGCGGCGAGAAGTCCCTGCTGCGCGCGCTCGATGAACGGTGGCCGCTGGCGCCGGCGAAATCGCGGCCGCTGGCCGCGATCGACACGGTATCGGTCGAGGACACGCAGCGCGAAGTGCGCCGCATCCTCTCGGTTGCCACCAACAACATGCAGGGCAGCGAAACAGGCACGGACCGGATCGACAACGTGGTGCTGCACCCGGTCGCCGGTCCGGTGATCCTGGCGGTGCTGATGTTCATGATCTTCCAGGCCGTGTTCAGCTGGGCCGCGGCGCCGATGGATTTCATCACAAGCACCGTCGAAGGCTTCGGCGCGCTGCTCGGCGAGCACATGGCCGACGGCATCCTGCGCAGCCTGCTGGTGGACGGCATCATCGCCGGCGTCGGCGGCGTGCTGGTGTTCCTGCCGCAGATCCTGATCCTGTTCTTCTTCATCCTCGTGCTCGAGGATTGCGGCTACCTGCCGCGCGCGGCCTTCCTGCTGGATCGCCTGATGGGCGGCGTGGGCCTGTCCGGCCGTGCCTTCATCCCGCTGCTGTCGTCGTTCGCCTGCGCGATTCCCGGCGTGATGGCGGCACGCACCATCCAGAACCCGCGCGACCGGCTGGTGACGATCATGATCGCCCCCTTGATGACCTGTTCGGCGCGCCTGCCCGTGTATGCGCTGCTGATCGCCGCCTTCATCCCCGACCGCGAAGTGGCTCACCTGTTCAACCTGCAGGGCCTGGTGCTGTTCGTGCTTTACTTCGCCGGCATCATTTCGGCGATGGCCGTGGCCTGGTTCATGAAGCGCACCATGGGATCGAAGCGCAAGCACGCGCTGATGCTGGAACTGCCGAACTACCACCTGCCGAACCTGCGCAACCTGGCCATCGGCCTGTGGGAGCGCGCCAAGATCTTCCTGATGCGCGTGGGTACGCTGATCCTGACGCTGACGATCCTGCTGTGGGCGCTGTCGAGCTTCCCCGGCGCGCCGGAAGGCGCCACCCAGCCGCCGATCTACTACAGCCTGGCCGGCATGATCGGCCGCGCGCTGGAGTTCGTGTTCGCGCCGATCGGCTTCAACTGGCAGATCTGCATCGCGCTGGTGCCAGGCATGGCGGCGCGCGAAGTGGCCGTGGGCGCGCTGGGCACCGTGTATGCGCTGTCCCAGAGCGGCGACGAGGTGGCCAACGCGCTGGCGCCGGTGATCGCCAGCACGTGGTCGATGGCCACCGCGCTGTCGCTGCTGGCGTGGTACGTGTATGCGCCGCAGTGCTTGGCCACGCTGTCCGTCGTCAAGCGCGAGACCGGCCAGACCCGTTATGCACTGCTGATGGCCGGCTACATGTTCACGCTGGCCTACACGGCATCGTTCATCGTTTATCAAGGCGCCCGCCTGCTCGGGTTGTAAGGAGTCCGACATGCTTCAGGAACTGATCGTTGCACTCATCGTCTTTGCCGCGCTGCTGCAGGCCTGCAGGAAATTCCTGCCCGCCGCGCTGCGCCAGCGCATGGTGCATGCGCTGTCCAAGAAGGGCTTCGACCAGGACAAGCTGGCCAGACTGTTCAAGGTGCAGGCGGACTGCGGCAGTGGCTGCGGTTCGTGCGGCTCCTGCGAGACCACGCCGGCACCGATCGACACGTCGACCGATGGCGCCACCAAGCGGCGCGTGATCATGCTGAACGTGCAGCGCTGATTCATCTGCCAACCATGAAAAACCCGGGCTTGCCCGGGTTTTTTTACGTCCACAGCAATGCGATGCGGCGGCAACGGGAACACGCTGCAAATCGGGGCGTACGGCTGCGCCCAGGCCAGGAACCACGGCGGTATGGCCGCAGGTGATCCGGACCCGCCAGCTGTTCCTCCTGCACCCCGCTGCCCGCTCATGAACCTTTCCAGTGGCCGCGTTGGCCAAAAAAAACGCCACCCGGAGGTGGCGCAAAGTCTGGAGGAAATGGTGAAACTGAGCGATGAAACTCTGGATTGCCTGGCTTGCCTTAGAAGCGGAAGTTCGCGGTCAGGCTGGCCGAGCGCGGGGTGCCCGGGGTGTAGCGGTAGCCGCTCTTGTTGATCGACGCGACATATTCCTCGTCCGCCACGTTGTACACGTTCAGGCGCAGGTCGATGTTCTTCGTCAGCTGGTACGACGCCATCAGGTCGCCCACCCAGTAGCTCTTGGCGTAGGCCGGGGTTCCCACGGCGCCGTCGGTGCCGCGCAGCAGCTTGCCGGTGTAGCGCACGCCGCCGCCGACCTGCAGGCCGAACGGGAAGGTGTACGTGGTCCAGCTGGTGAACGCATCCTTCGGCGTGTAGGACAGGGCGTTCTGGCCGCTGGCGGTGACGACACGGCCCGCTTCCACGCTGGTCTTCATGTGCGTGTAGCCGGCGCTGACCATCCAGTTCGGCGTGACCTGGCCCTGCACGCCCAGTTCGATGCCCTCGACGCGCTTTCTACCGTTCTGGTAGTACACGGCGGTGTTGGTCGGATCCTGCTCCAGTTC
>DASVVD010000913.1:0-5321 GCA_036386715.1 Pseudoduganella sp. | reverse complement strand
TTCCTAACCACACTAGGACTCTGCTCATCGCCACTGCAGACCGGCGGCATCCTGCGAGTTCATCATTCGAAGCCATCAATATAGTGGAGGCAGTATGACGATGCACTCTTACCTGCGGATCGATGGCGTCCCGGGCAGCTCTGTCGACAGCGGTTATGAAGGGTGGATCGCCTGCGATTCCGTCAGCTGGTCGCTGCGCGGGGCGGCGCCCGCCGCGGGGCATTCCGAAATCCGCTTCGTCAAGCTGGAAGATGCCGCGTCGCCCATGCTGGCTCGGCTCTGTATCGGCGAGACCCGGGTGGCCGCGGCGCATTTCGATTTCCTGCGCGTGGACGCGCAGGGCCGGCACATCAAATGCTACGAGATCGCCCTGGAAAACGTGCTGGTCGCGAACGTGGCCAGCGGCCAGCTGCATGAATCGACGAGGACGGAAACCGTGGTGCTGCGCTTTTCCAACGCCAGGCTGACGGAGAGCGGGCAGGACGGCTGAGCGGGCAGCTGTAATGCCTGCATCACGATCCGCCGGGTGAACGTGCAGCAGGCATCACAGCTTGCCGATCTGCCGGTCGATCGCCGCCATCGCACGTTCGTTGCGTTCGCTGTACCGGTCGGTCAGGTAAGCGGTGCGGCCGCGCATCAGCAGCGTGATCTTGAACAGCTCCTCCATCACGTCGACCATGCGATCGTAGTAGGCGGAGGGGCGCATGCGGCCGGCGTCGTCGAATTCCTTGTAGGCCATCGGCACCGACGACTGGTTCGGGATCGTGAACATGCGCATCCAGCGGCCGAGCAGCCGCAGCGTATTGACCACGTTGAACGACTGCGAGCCGCCGCACACCTGCATCACGGCGAGCGTGCGCCCCTGGCTGGGCCGCAGCGCCCCCTGTTCGAGCGGAATCCAGTCGATCTGGTTCTTCATCACGGCGGTGATCGCCCCATGCCGCTCCGGGCTGCACCACACCTGTCCCTCCGACCACAGGCTCAGCGCGCGCAGCTCTACCACTTTCGGGTGTTCTTCCGGCACGCTGCCGGCCATTGGCAAGTCCATCGGGTCGAAGATCCTGGTCTCGGCACCGCACTGCTGCAGGATGCGGGCCGCCTCCTCGGTCAGGAAGCGGCTGAACGAGCGCTCGCGCAGCGAACCGTACAGCAGCAGGATGCGCGGCGGGTGGTCCATGTCATGCACCGGCGCCAGTTTTTCAAGCGTCGGGATGTCGAACTGGCCGGCACGGAGATTGGGAAGATCGGAAATGGTGGTCATGGCGAGTGCTTCCTTGAGTGTTTGCTGACGTGCTTACTTTCGTACTCCTTTGCTTCTTTGCGTCAGGCGAGACGCAGTGCCAGGGCGGCCAGCGTGACCAGCAGCACCGGCACCGTCAGCACGATACCGACGCGAAAGTAGGTGCCCCAGGCGATGTGGATGCCCTTGCTGTCGAGAACATGCAGCCACAGCAGGGTGGCCAGGCTGCCGATCGGCGTGATCTTCGGCCCCAGGTCGCTGCCGATCACATTGGCGTAGATCATCGCTTCGCGGACCGCGCCCGTCGCGCCGGTGGCGTCGATCGACAGCGCCCCCACCAGCACGGTCGGCATGTTGTTCATGAGCGAAGACAGCACGGCGGTGACGACGCCGGTGCCCAGCGCGGCGCCCCAGACGCCCTGCGCGGCAAAGTGGTTGAGCAAGGCCGCCAGGTAGCCGGTCAGGCCGGCGTTGCGCAGGCCATAGACCACGAGATACATGCCGAGCGAAAAAATGACCACCTGCCAGGGCGCATTGCGCAGGACCTCGCGCGTGGCAATGCGGTGGCCGCGCGCCGCCACCGCCAGCAGCAGCACCGCGCCCGCCGCCGCGACGGCACTGATCGGCACGCCCAGCGCGTCGAGAGCGAAGAAGCCGGCCAGCAGAAGGCCCAGCACCCACCAGCCGGCAACGAACGTGGCTTGGTCGTGGATGGCGTCCACGGGTCGCTTCAGTTGCGCGATGTCGTAATCGGCCGGCAGGGCATTGCGAAAGTACAGCATCAGCGCGCCGAGGGTCGCCGCGACCGCGACGAGATTGACCGGCACCATCACCGCCGCATACCGGGCAAAGCCGATGCCGAAATAATCGGCCGAGACGATATTGACCAGGTTCGAGACCACCAGTGGCAGGCTCGCCGTATCGGCAACGAAACCGGCCGCCATCACGAACGCCAGCGTGGCGCGCGTGTCGAAGCGCAGCGCGCGCAGCATGGCGATGACGATGGGCGTGAGGATCAGCGCGGCGCCGTCGTTGGCGAACAGCGCCGCCACCACCGCGCCGAGCAGCACCAGCATCACGAACAGCCGCCTGCCGCTGCCGCCACCCCAGCGCGCCACGTGCAGTGCCGCCCACTCGAAGAAGCCGGCCTTGTCGAGCAGCAGGCTGATGATGATGACCGCCACGAAGGTGCCGGTGGCGTTCCAGACGATGTGCCACACCACGGGGATATCGGCCGGACCGATCACCCCCGTCAGCAACGCGGCGAGCGCGCCGGCCGAAGCGCTCCAGCCGATGCCGAGGCCGCGCGGCTGCCAGATGACGAAGGTGAGAGTGGCGAGGAAGATCAGCAATGCAGGCAGCACGGGGTGTCCTGGGGCGGGTTCTGGAAAACGGCAAGGCGGCGCGGGTTTGGCCACGGCAGCGGATCAGGCCGCGAGCGTGCCGATCCGGTCCAGCTCGGCCTTGAAGCGGGCCCGGTCGTGTTGTAACGCTGCGGGCGGCAGCGCGAGGAAAGCCTGGATGCGGGCGACGATGATCGCATGGGTATGCTCGAACGCGGCCTCGATCTCTTCGACGGTGCCGGTGGCATGGCCGGGATCCTCGAGCCTCCAGTGCGTGCGCAGTACCGGCCCGAGATACGCCGGGCATTCCTCGCCGGCGGCGCTGCCGCACACGGTGACCACGATATCGGGTGTCACCGGCAGGTCGCCCCAGGATTTGCTGAAGGTGCCTTCGGTCGATATCGCCTTGCGCTGCAGCAGCGCGACCGCGCGTGGGTGCAGCTGGCCGGTCGGCTGGCTGCCGGCGCTGAGCGCCCGCAGGCCGGCCGGCGCGAGATGGTTGAAGGTCGCTTCGGACAGGATCGAGCGGCAGGAGTTGCCGGTGCAGAGGAACAGGATATTCATGGGGCGGGAGCGGGTTGGATTGGCAGTGGGGGCAAGAGCAAGGTCAGCAGCAGGTCCGGCCTGCGGTTGCGCCGGGCGGGCATGTGACGGTGGCACCGGGACCGCACGGCACACCGCCGCAGCAGTTCTCGGTCAGGAACCCGACCAGGCCGTTCATCGCGTTGATATCGGCCGAGTAGATGATGAAGCGGCCGTCCTGTCGCGCCGTCAGCAGGCGCGCATGGGTCAGCTCCTTCAAGTGGAAGGACAGGGAAGAGGGGGCGATGTCGAGCTCGCCGGCAATCCTGCTGGCGGCCAGCCCGTCCGGTCCGGCCTGCACCAGCAGCCGGAAGACCCGCAACCGGCTCTCCTGCGCCAGGGCTGCCAGCGCCAGGAGCACGTCGGCGGTTTGCATGACTGGGAATTCCATTTCGCCTCTTCCATAGTTCAACGATTATCGAAATATACAATGTGGATGCCGATAATTCAATGACTATCGAAGCGTTACGGTGCCGATGCAGGCAGGTCGGGCGGCCGCATGACTGGCATGCCACCGCCGTGCATCGCTTATTTCGGCAGCCGGTACTGCTGCTCGCGGTAGAGCAGCGAAGGCAGCATCACGTGCGCCATGGCACGCTCGACCAGCGCCTTGTCGGGTGGCGTGCCGGCCAGGGTGAGTGCGCCGGTCGCGGCATCGTAGTGTCCCGCCAGCGGGGCACGCTCGGGCTGGAGGATGGTGGCCGTGTTGCCTTCCAGCCAGGCAAAGGTATTGTCGAACTGGAGCATGGCGCGGCCGGGTGTCGTGCTGTCCCGTGCCAGGTCGCGCCCGATCATCGGGTGCTCGCTGGACACGCCCATCAGCGACAGCAGCGTGGGCCCGAGGTCGATCTGGCTGGCCAGTGCGCCGATCCGCTTCGGCTGCACGTCGGCGCCGAGGATCAGGCCGGGGATATGGAACTTGTTGATCGGCACCAGGCTGTCGCCATACACGCGGTTGTCATGGTCGGCCACGATCAGGAACACGGTATCGCGCCAGTAATCCTGCTTCTTTGCCTCGCGGATGAACTTGCCCAGGGCGAAGTCGGCATACTTGACGGCGTTGTTGACGCTTTGCTTGACCGGGTCGTACAGCGCGATTTTGCCGTCGGGGAACTCGAATGGTTCGTGGTTCGACGACGTGAAGATCAGGCTGAAGAATGGCTTGCCCTGCGCATGCAGGCTTTTCAGGCGCTGCAGCGACGTATCGAACAGGTCTTCGTCGGAAGCCCCCCAGCTGCCCTCGAAGCGGGGCTGCATGTCGCGGCGGTCCACCACGCGCTGGAAGCCGTTACCGGTAAAGAACGAGCGCATGTTGTCGAAATGCGCTTCGCCGCCGTACACGAACTCGGTCTGGTATCCCTGCTTGCCGAGGCCGGCGGCCAGCGTGTAGAAATTGCGCTGCGCCAGCGACAGCTTGACCACGCTGCGCGCCGGCGTCGGCGCATACCCGGAGATCACCGCCTCGATGCCACGCACCGAACGGGTACCGGTGGCATACAGCTGCTCGAACCACCAGCCTTCGCCCTTGAGCTTTTCCAGTTCCGGCGTGACGGGCAGGCCGCCGAGCGATTCGACGAAGGTCGCGCCGAGGCTTTCTTCCAGCACGATCACCAGGTTCAGCGGCTTGTCGCGACGCACCGCCGCCGCCTGGTAATGCAGCGTGGGGATGTCCGCCGACGGGAACCGGTAGCCGCGCAGCCAGGGCGCCGCGGCGACTTCGGCCAGTACTTTCTCGCGCGGCATCTTGCCGTAGATTTCCGAGGATTTCGATTCCTTGCCCATCGAGTTGATCGCGTCGAGCACCGACCAGGCCGAATTGATGATCAGCGAATTGACCAGCGCATCGCCGCTCAGCGCGAACAGGGCCGGGTTGGCCGGGCGGTGCGCCGTGGTGGAGCGGATCTGCAGCGCCACCACCAGCAGCAGTAGCGGCCATGTCAGCAGCAGCCATTTCGCCGGCCACATCGTCATGCCGGCGGAGACGCGCTTGAAGGCACGGTGGCACAGCAATGCCAGCACGATGGTGGCGCCGATCGTCACGAACAGGGCCAGGCGGTAGCCATGCCACAAGGTGCCGAACACCTCCGCCGGATAGGACAGGTACTCGATGAACAGCCGGTTCGGCCGCGCATCGTATTGCAGGATGAACTGCGGCG
>DASVVD010000912.1:0-5597 GCA_036386715.1 Pseudoduganella sp. | reverse complement strand
GCGCCTGCTCGGTGTGCGGGTCAGCGCGCTGGTGCCGCTCGACGAGGCCGGCCGGTACCGGGCCGGGGAGCAGGGCGAATTGTTTCCGGCTTGAGCCGGACCGGAAACCGCTCGATCCGCCTCGTTTTTGTTGCGGCTTTTTCCAACTTAAGCAAGGGTTTTTTGTGCCATGGGCAGCTGAATATCCGTGTGGCCGCACCGCTGAGCCAGGTGTAGAATGATGGGCTTTGCAACGCGCCAGACAAGGTCATTTGAGCATGTGGTTCAAGAATCTGCAGATCTACCGACTGCCCGCTCCGTGGGCATTTTCCCCTGAAAAACTCGAAGAAGCGCTGCGCCCCGCGGCGTTCACGCCGGCCAGCAGCAACGAGATGTTGCGCCAGGGCTGGGACTCGCCGCGCGGCAACGAGTCGCTCGTGCACGTGGTGAACCAGCAGATGCTGCTGTTGCTGGGCACCGAGAAGAAACTGCTGCCATCGACGGTGGTCAACCAAGTGGCCAAGGCCCGTGCCGCCGAGATGGAAGAACAGCAAGGTTTCGCGCCCGGCAAGAAAGCCATGAAGGAACTGAAGGAACGCGTGCACGACGAACTGCTGCCGCGCGCCTTCACGATCCGCAGCAATGTGTGGACCTGGATCGACCCGGTGAACGGCTGGCTGGTGGTCGATGCGGCCAGTCCGGCCAAGGCCGACGAAGTGATCAAGCTGCTGCTGAAGGCGGTCGACCGCATGCCGCTCGAATCGCTGCGCGTGCAGCGCTCGCCGGTGGGCGTGATGACCGCCTGGTTGCAGGATGACGAGGCGCCGGCCGGCTTTACCGTCGACATGGATACCGAACTGCGCGCCACCGGCGAGAGCAAGGCCGCGGTGCGTTATGTGCGCCACACGCTGGAGCCGGAAGAAGTGCGCCGCCACATCGCCGCCGGCAAGCAGTGCACGCGCCTGGCCATGACGTGGGAGAGCAAGATCTCGTTCGTGCTGACCGAATCGCTGGCGATCAAGAGCATCAAGCCGCTCGACGTGCTGAAGGAAAACGATGCCGTCACCCGCAACGACGACGAGCGTTTCGATGGCGACTTCATGCTGATGACGGGCGAACTGTCGCTGCTGCTGCGCGACGTGGTCGAAGCACTGGGCGGCGAAGCCACCGCCTGATGGCGAACGCCGCCCGCAGGCGGCGTTCTGCACGTTCTGCAAGGAATCCGGGAGGTTCCTTGCCACTACCTTGCCACTACATCGGCTGGAAAACGCCTGCCGCGCGATTTTTCTGCACGTTGTCCCACGCGAAGATCTGCCCGTTCATCGCCACATACACGCCGGGCGCCAGTGCCTGCGCCACCCCGCAGGCAAAGCCGAGGTTGAACAGCGCGTCCGAGTTGTCGATCTCGTAGGGGATCATTGCGCCGGTAAAGACGATTGTCTTGTCGAGCACGGCAGGGCCCAGCACGGCGGCCGTTTCCTTCATCGTATCCGTACCGTGGACGATCACGATCGCCCGTTCCGTTGCGGCCTGGCATGCCGCCAGCACCCGCGCGCGGTCGGCATCGCCCATGTCCAGTGAATCGAGCAGCGGCAGCAGTTCGAGCTCGACCGGTGCGGTGATGCGGGCCCGGGCGATGGCGGCGGGCAGGTGGCTGTCGGCGAAACCCAGTGTGCCGTTCAGTTCGTTGTAGTGCTTGTCGAAGGTGCCGCCCGTGGCGATGATGCGCAAAGTCATGATGTTTCGTTAAGAATTGCAGGAATCTTCCATGATAGCCCGCGCCTGCGCCTGCCCGTCAACTAAAAAGTTTGTTTGCACCCGTCTGGCAAGAAGGCACGTCGTTGAGTACACTTGGTTTTTTGCCTGCGACTGACCCGTACCGTCATGTCCATGAAAGCACTTGCTCCCGGAACCGTCATTTTCCATCGCCACCGCGGCTATGGCGTGATCACGGCCGTCAACCTGCTGACCGGCTGGATCGCGGCCCGCTTCGGCAGCGAGTCGCGCACGCTCGACCTGAACCTTTCCACCGATGAAGTACAGTTCGCCGACGGCGAAGCGATCCTGTTCCGGCGCGCGCCGCCGGACCGCATGCCGCACGCGCGGCTGATGGCGGTGGTGCGTGCGCTGCACCAGGCGGGCTACCAGAAACTGTACCTGTATTCATGGCCCAAGCCCTCGGGCCTGCACTGGCGCTGGCACCTGTTCACCGGCCGGCGCGACTGGCTGCAGCGCTCGTGGCGCGAAGGCTGGTATGGTTCCGGCGCCGACTACAACGTCAATCCCGTGATGGGCTGGGGCGATTCGCCCGGTGCCACCACCGGGGAGCTGGTCGATGCGCTGGCCAGGTTCGACCCGCATGGCCTGGCCCAGGCGCTGGGCCGCGACGAAGACCACACCGCGTGGTTCGCGGGTGTCTGCGACGCGCTGCTGCCAGGCTATATGTACAGCCTGGACATGCAGCGACCGCAAGGCACGCCGCTGCTGGAGATGCCGCCGGTGCCGGTGGTACCCGTGCGTGCCGGTCTGGCACCCTATAACGGCCCCGTCATCGGCTGGCCGCCCGGCTGGGCCGGGCTATGGTCGAAGGTGCACGTCATGCCCGCGCCGCGCATCAATCTCACCGGGATTCCGGAGAACTGATCCGCCCCGGCCCCGCTGCCGGGCGCCCGGCGCGGCCGGTTCAGCCGATATTCAGCTGCTATTTACCCGGCACGCAGGTGGTTGCGGTAGTCCGGATTCAGGATCGTGCCGCACCGGCCATCGAAGAAATCCACGAGATTGCGGAATGCATGGCTGAAGTACAGCTCGTAGCTGTCTTTCTCGACATAGCCCAGATGGGGCGTGGCCAGCACGTGCGGCATGCGCAGCAGCACCGAATCGGCGGACAGCGGTTCGCTTTCGAACACGTCCAGCGCGGCGGTGCCGGGGCGGCCCGCACGCAGTGCCGCCTCCAGGGCGCCCTCGGCCACGAGTTCGGCACGGCTGGTATTGACGAACAGCGCGGTCGGTTTCATGCGCGCCAGGTCGTGGCCCGTGACGATGCCGCGCGTGGCATCCGCCAGCCGCAGGTGCAGCGTCAGCACGTCCGCCGCCTCGAAGAACGCCTCGCGCGACGCCGCCACGCCGTGGCCATCGGCCTGGGCGACGGCGCGGCTGCCGTCGCTGCCCCAGACGAGGACATCCATGCCGAACGCCTTGCCATAACCGGCGACGAGCTTGCCGATCCTGCCGTAACCCCAGATGGCCAGCGTGCGGCCCTTCAGGGTCGTGCCCAGCGTGTTGAACGGCTGGCTGGTGGACACGGTCTGCCACGTGCCTGCTTTCAGGTGGGTGGCATACGGCACGATCTTGCGCTGTGCCGCCATGATCAGCGCCCACGTCAGCTCGGCCGGCGCAGTGGGGGAACCCACGCCTTCCGCAATGGCGATGCCCAGCGCCGTGGCCGCGGCCACGTCGATATGGCCGCTGGCCTTGCCGGTCTGCGAAATCAGCTTCAGGTTCGGCAGCCTGGCCAGCAGTGCGCGGTTGAGCTGGGTGCGTTCGCGGATCAGCACGAGCGCATCGAAAGGCGCCAGCCGGGCTGCCATCTGGCCGAGGCCGCGCGCCGAATGATTGAATACTTTTACGTCATGACTGTCGAGAAGCGCAAAGCAGTCCAGTTCGCGTACGGCATCCTGGTAATCGTCGAGAATGGCAATTTTCATGGCAGTTAGAGGGAATTCCTTCTTAATTGGTAGCTAGTTAACGAGATTGTGAATATCTCGAATAGCTTACTACTTTAGTCAAGCTTATTTCCTACATTTTTGTCGGAAAGGCCAAAAGGCGGGTGTACAATCGTCAGGCCGTTGAGCGAACAGATGAGCTCCGGCACTAAATTGTTCCATCTCCCGTCATTACGCTTACAACTGCGCCGGGAGAGCGCGCCGTCGAGCAATCCGGTGCGCCGACAGACCGTCCTGTACCGCCGAAGCATTTTGAATGCATTTCCGAGCGCAAGCCACAAGCTGACGACGATCCTGCCGTGACAGAACAGACAGAATTCTTATTGGCATTGGAGGTAGTACCATGAACCAACCCGTGATGGAGGGCGTTGCCGCAATGAACGCACCAGCTTACATCAAACATCAAAAGCTGATCAATTGGGTGGCCGAAGTGGCCGCGTTGACCCGGCCCGACCGTATTTACTGGTGCGACGGCTCCCAGGAAGAGTATGACCGCCTGTGCGCCGAGATGGTGGCCGCCGGCACGATGAAGAAGCTCAACGAGGCAAAGCGCCCGAACTCCTACCTGGCATGCTCCGATCCGAGCGACGTGGCGCGCGTGGAAGACCGTACCTTCATCTGCTCGGCCAACAAGGAAGATGCCGGCCCGACCAACAACTGGACCGACCCGGCCGAAATGCGCGGCACGCTGCATGGCCTGTTCGAAGGCGCCATGGTCGGCCGCACGCTGTACGTGGTGCCGTTTTCGATGGGCCCGCTGGGCTCGCCGATCGCGCACATCGGCGTGGAACTGTCTGATTCGCCGTACGTAGCGGTCAACATGCGCATCATGACGCGCATGGGCAAGGGCGTGTACGACGTGCTGGGCGAGAACGGCGACTTCGTGCCGTGCGTGCACACCGTGGGCGCGCCGCTGGCCGCCGGCCAGCAGGATGTGGCATGGCCGTGCAACAAGACCAAGTACATCGTGCACTTCCCGGAAACCCGCGAGATCTGGTCCTACGGTTCCGGCTACGGCGGCAACGCGCTGCTGGGCAAGAAGTGCTTCGCCCTGCGCATCGCGTCGAACATGGGCTACCAGGAAGCGCAGCAGGGCGGCCAGGGCTGGCTGGCCGAGCACATGCTGATCCTCGGCGTGGAATCGCCGCAGGGCCAGAAACACTATGTGGCAGCGGCCTTCCCGTCCGCCTGCGGCAAGACCAACTTCGCCATGCTGATCCCGCCGGTAGCCTTCAAGGGCTGGAAGATCACCACCATCGGCGACGACATCGCCTGGATCAAGCCGGGCGCCGACGGCCGCCTGTATGCGATCAACCCGGAAGCAGGCTATTTCGGCGTGGCCCCGGGCACCAACGACAAGACCAACTTCAACTGCATGGCTTCGCTGAAGGAAAACGTCATCTTCACCAACGTGGCGCTGACGGACGACGGCGACGTGTGGTGGGAAGGCATGACCAAGGAAGCCCCGGCGCACCTGGTCGACTGGCAGGGCAAGGACTGGACGCCGGCTTCCGGCACCAAGGCCGCGCACCCGAACGCGCGCTTTACCGTGTCGGCGGTGCAGAACCCGGTGATCGACCCGGCATGGGACGATCCGGCCGGTGTGCCGATCTCGGCCTTCATTTTCGGCGGCCGCCGTTCCACCACGGTGCCGCTGGCAACCGAGGCGCGTGACTGGGTCGAAGGCGTGTACATGGCCGCCACGATGGGCTCGGAAACCACCGCCGCCGCCGCCGGCCAGATGGGCGTCGTGCGCCGCGACCCGTTCGCGATGCTGCCGTTCATCGGCTACAACATGAGCGAGTACTTCCAGCACTGGCTGGACCTGGGCAAGAAAGTGTCCGCCGCCAACCCGGCCGCGCTGCCGAAGATCTTCTGCGTCAACTGGTTCCG
>DASVVD010000911.1:0-1512 GCA_036386715.1 Pseudoduganella sp. | reverse complement strand
CATTGAATATAATAAAACGGTCGTACTTGACCAAATATTATCGCCAAGGCATCATGCAAACTTTCTCCGTCCAAAGATTTCCATGGCCCTACTGACCGTTACCGAAGCCGCACGACTGGCGCGCCGCAGCCGCGCATCCATCTACCGCGACCTGGAAAAGGGCCGGCTCGACAAGGTATTCACCGCCGATGGCGCGCTGAAGATCGACTCGGTCGAACTGGCACGCACCTATGGCGAGATTGGTCGCCGCGAGGAGCGGGGGACGCCGGGCGCGTCGCCGGCGGCGACCGACAAGGCGATTCAGGCAGTGCTGCGGCAGGTGGAAGGCAGGCCCGAAGAGGGGGACAGCGAGGCCCTGGAACTGGCCACGCTGCGCGAGCGGCTGGCAGCCAGCGAGCACCGTATCGCGTTGCTGGAGCGGATTGCCGGGCTGGAAAAGGCCGCACGCCTGGCGGCGGACGTGACCTGGCGCGAGCGTCTGGAGGCCAAGGATGAAGTGATCAAGGCGCTCACGCTGGTCCAGGTGCAACCGCAGCGACAATCCCCGGTGCCGCCGCGCGAGGAAGGCTGGCCGACGTGGCGTCCCGCGGACGGCATGGAGAAGCGCGCCATCAATTGAAGGTCCGGACCATGGCGATGCGGAACCGGTGCGGGGCACCCTTTCCGGATGCAGCTTCCGATACAGATATCCGGCGCCATGATTTCAAGCCGGAACGGCGGCTCTCGTGAAACTCAGTAAATCTCCGGCACGATGATCTCGCCCGGCACCGGGCGCCGCACGTAATCCTTGTGGTATTCCCGTTCTGGCAGGTCGATCGCCGGCCGTGCCACTTCTTCATAGGGGATCTGCGCCAGCAGGTGGGCGATGCAGTTCAGCCGCGCCTTCTTCTTGTCCACGCCCTGCACGACCCACCACGGCGCCTCCGGGATATGGGTGCGCTCGAGCATGATCTCCTTGGCCTTCGTATATTCCTCCCAGCGGCGGCGCGATTCCAGGTCCATCGGCGAGAGCTTCCACTGTTTCAGCGGATCGTGGATGCGGCTCAGGAAGCGGGCGTTCTGTTCCTCGTCCGAGATCGAGAACCAGTACTTGATCAGCTGGATGCCGGAGCGGGCCAGCATGCGCTCGAATTCGGGCACGGTCTGGAAGAATTCCTCGTATTCGGCGTCCGTGCAAAAACCCATCACGCGCTCGACGCCGGCCCGGTTGTACCAGCTGCGGTCGAACAGCACGATCTCGCCGGCGGCCGGCAGGTGCGACGTGTAGCGCTGGAAGTACCATTGCGTGCGTTCACGGTTGTTGGGCGCGGGCAGGGCGGCCACGCGGCACACGCGCGGGTTGAGGCGCTGGACGATGCGCTTGATGACGCCGCCCTTGCCGGCGGCGTCGCGGCCTTCGAACAGGATGACCAGCTTGTGGCCGGTGGCCACCACCCAGTCCTGCAGCGTGACCAGCTCGCGCTGCAGGCGGAACAGCTCGCGGAAGTACATCTGCCGGTCGCGCCGTTCCTC
>DASVVD010000910.1:0-2617 GCA_036386715.1 Pseudoduganella sp. | reverse complement strand
GTGGTGGGCCTGATCAACGACATTCCGACCTGCGCCCAACTGCTCGACCGGATGGTGGCGGAAGCGCGCCAGCACCTGCGCCGCGCCGAAGCGTACATGGATTAAGCGCAATAAACGATCAAAAAAGCGATCACAAAAACGATCACAAGGAGCAGCAACATGGGTTCAAAAGCAGTCGTGGCAGGGGTCGGCATGATCCCCTTCGTCAAACCGGGCACCAGCGCCACCTACGACGTGATGGCCTCCGAGGCGATCCGCCTCGCGCTGGCCGATGCCGGCCTCACGTACGACACGGTCCAGCAGGCCTTCGCCGGCTACGTGTACGGCGACAGCACGGCCGGCCAGAAAGCCGTCTACCACGTCGGCATGACCGGCATTCCCGTCTTCAACCTGAACAACAACTGCGCCACCGGTTCGTCGGCGCTGTTCCTGGCGCGCCAGGCCATCGAGGCCGGATTGATCGACTGCGCGCTGGCGGTCGGCTTCGAGCAGATGTCGCCCGGCGCACTGCCGACCATCTACAACGACCGGCCCAATCCGCTGGAAGACTGGAATACCCAGTCGCAGCGACTGCAACCGGCGCCGGAAGCCTACCCCGCGCCGCACCTGTTCGGTGGCGCCGGCGTGGAATACAGCGACAAATACGGCACCAGGCCCGAAACCTTCGCGAAGATCGCGGAAAAGGCGCGCCGCCACGCGGAGCACAACGACCGCGCCATTTTCCGCAAGCCGGTCACCGTCGAGGAGGTGATGGCCTCGCCGAAGATCTACGGCGTGCTGACCCGGCTGCAATGCTGCCCGCCTACCTGCGGCGCGGCGGCGGCCATCCTGGTCAGCGAGAAATTCGCGCGCCAGCACGGCATCGATACGAGCGTGTCGATCCTGGGCCAGGCCATGGTGACCGACTACAACTCCACGTTCAAGGCCGGCTCGATGATCAAGGCGGTGGGCTACGACATGTCGCGCGATGCGGCCCGCAGCGTCTACGAGCAGGCCGGCATCGGCCCGGAAGAGCTGGACGTGGTGGAACTGCACGACTGCTTCACCGCCAATGAGCTGATCAGCTACGAGGCGCTGGGCCTGGCGCCGGAAGGCGGCGCCGAGCAGTTCATCTGGGATGGCGACAATACGTACGGCGGCAAGGTCGTCACCAATCCTTCCGGCGGCCTGCTGTCGAAGGGTCACCCGCTCGGCGCCACCGGCCTGGCCCAGTGCACCGAATTGGTCGAACAGCTGCGCGGCCGCAGCGGCAAGCGCCAGGTCGAGGGCGCGCGCCTGGCCCTGCAGCACAACATCGGCATCGGCGGCGCCTGCGTCGTCACCCTGTACGGAAAGGCATAAGCCCATGGACATGCAACACACCACCAGCTTCCAGGGCGAGACGCTGCGCGTGGTCGCCCTCTTCTCCCCGGCCGGCGTGGCCGAGCTGTGCTTCGACCGCCAGGGTGCTGCCGTCAACAAACTCGACCGGCTGACGCTGGACGAACTGAAGACCGCCGTCGACCTGCTGGCGGCGGACAAGTCGGTCCGCGGCGTGCTGGTGACGAGCGCCAAGGACAGCTTCATCGTCGGCGCCGACATCTTTGAGTTCGTCGAGATGTTTGCAAAGACGGAAGACGAACTGGCGGTCTACAACGCCGGCTGCTCGGCCGTGTTCACGCGGCTGGAAGACCTGCCGGTTCCCAGCGTAACCGCCATCAACGGCCTGGCCCTGGGCGGCGGACTGGAACTGGCGCTGGCCACCGACTATCGCGTGATGGCCTATGGTGCCCAGATCGGTTTGCCCGAAGTCTCGCTGGGCATCTTCCCCGGCTATGGCGGCACGGTGCGCCTGCCGCGGATCGCCGGCATCGGCAACGCGCTGGACTGGATCGTCTCGGGCACGCCGCGCAAGGCCGATGCAGCGCTGGCGGCGCGCGCAGTGGACCTGGTACGCCCGGCCGGGCAGCTGCGCGAACAGGCCCTGACGCTGCTGCAGGCCGCGATCGACGGCAACGAGGACTGGCATGCGCGCCGCAACCGCCACCAAGGTCCCGCCAAGCTCGACGCGGAACGGCTGGAGCAGGCGAAGACGCTCGCCACGCGCAATGCCCGTCACCTGCCCGCAGCACTGGCGGCAGTGGAGCTGGTCGAAGGGGCATCCCAGGAACGGCGCGACCTGGCGCTGGCGCTGGAATCGCGCGCCTTTGCCCGGATCGCCCATACCCAGGCCGCCGCCTCGCTGGTGGGTATCTTCCTGAACGACCAGTTCCTGAAGAAAAAGGGCAAGGCATACGCCAAGCTGGCACGGCCCGTAAAGCGCGCCGCGGTACTGGGTGCCGGCATCATGGGCGGCGGGATCGCCTACCAGAGCGCGGTGCGAGGCACGCCGGTACTGATGAAGGACATCGCGCAGAAATCGCTCGACATCGGCAAGGGCGAAGCGGCCAAGCTGCTGAACCGGCAGGTCGAAGGCGGCCGCATGCCGCAGGAAAAGGCTGCCGCCGTGCTGGAAGCGATCCGCCCGACGCTCGACTATACCGGCTTCGGCGAAGTCGACGTGGTGATCGAAGCCGTGGTCGAGAACCTGAAACTGAAGAAAAGCGTGCTGGCCGAGGTGGAACAGATGGTGCCGGCG
>DASVVD010000909.1:0-2996 GCA_036386715.1 Pseudoduganella sp. | reverse complement strand
GGCCTGCTGTGCACGGTGGCGCCAGTGTTCATGACGATGACCGCCGTGCAGCGCATCGGCGCCGGCGCGGCATCGCAGGCCGGCATGATAGGCCCGGTTTCCACGCTGTTCCTCGGCGCCGTCATCCTGGCCGAGCCTGTCACGAGCTGGCAACTGGCCGGCACGGCTCTGGTGCTGGCCGGGATCTACCTGCTGTCGCATGTCAGGAATGCGGCAAAACCCAACAATGGATAATGAGATGACCGCTCCACGGATTGCCCTGATCGCCCACGACAAAAAGAAGGACGACATGATCGCGCTGGCCGGCGAATACGTGGCCTTCCTGCGCCGCTGCACGCTGACCGCCACCGGTACCACGGGAGGGCGGCTGGCCGCCGAACTGGGGCTGGTGGTGGACCGCAAGCATTCCGGCCCGCTGGGCGGCGACCTGCAGATCGGCGCGCTGCTGGTGGAGGACCGGATCGACGCGGTGATCTTCCTGCGCGATCCCATGACGCCGCAGCCGCACGAGCCGGACATCAATGCGCTGGTGCGTGCCTGCGACGTGCACGACGTGGCATGTGCCACCAACGTCGCGACGGCGCACCTGGTGCTGTCGCAACTGCAGGCGGCCAGCCCTGCAACCAACGAGGAGGCGTGATGAGCAAGCCAGTAACCAGCAAGGCGATCCGCATGAGCCGCACCGGCGGACCGGAAGTGATGGAATACGTGGATGTGGACGTGGGCGCGCCGGGTCCCGGCGAAGCCACCGTGAAGCACGAGGCGATCGGCGTCAATTTCATCGACGTGTATTTCCGCACCGGGCTGTACCCGCAGGCGCTGCCGAACGGGCTGGGCATGGAAGGCGCGGGCACGGTGGAGGCGGTGGGCGAGGGCGTCACGCACGTGAAGGTGGGCGACCGCGTGGCGTATGCCGGCCGCCCCAACGGCGCTTATGCCCAGGTGCGCAACCTGCCGGCCGACCTGCTGGTGGAATTGCCCGACAATATCGCCTTCGACACGGCGGCGGCGATGATGCTGCAGGGAATGACGGCGCAATACCTGCTGCACCGCACCGCGCACCTGAAACCGGGCGACACGGTGCTGTGGCACGCGGCGGCCGGCGGGGTGGGCCTGATCGCCTGCCAGTGGGCCAGGGTGATGGGCATCAACCTGATCGGCACCGTGGGTTCGGACGACAAGGCGGCGCTGGCGATCGAGCATGGCGCCGCGCACGTGATCAACTACCGGCGCGAGAATTTCACGGAGAAGGTGCGGGAGCTGACAGGCGGCGAGGGTGTCAGCGTGGTCTACGATTCGATCGGCCAGGACACGTTCTACGGCTCGCTGGACTGCCTTGCGCCACTGGGGCTGATGGTCAGCTTCGGCAATGCTTCCGGCCCGGTGCCGGCATTCGCGCCAGCGGAACTGCAGTCGCGCGGCTCGCTGTTCTTCACGCGGCCCACGATGATGCACTACACCGCAAAACGCGAAGACCTGGAGGCCACGGCCCGCTCGCTGTTCGGCGTGGTGGCCAGCGGCGAAGTGAGGATCGCCATCAACCAGCGCTACCACCTGCCGGATGCCGCCCAGGCCCATATCGACCTGGAATCGCGCCGGACCACCGGCTCGTCGATCCTGCTGCCATACTGATCCCGACACCTGCCGACATGAACAAGCCGATGACTGAACTACCTGCCGACAAACCCGCCGACGAAGACGATGGCAACCCCAAGTTCGGCCGCCTGCTGGTCGTGCTGCTGCTGGCGTTAATGCTGATCGTGGCGATCACGTTTGCCAGCGAGGCGTTGTTTACGTGAAGCGCCTGTTCCTGGCGGTGCTGCTGCACGCTACCGCTGCCGCTTCGTTCGCCGCCGACATGCCGGCCACACCGGCGTTTCCCGCCACGCCGGCCGGCTGGCAGGCGGCCGCCGCGCGCGACATCGAGGCCGGCTATGACGTCACGCTGGCCAACCATGCCGGCGCGGTCGATCCGCACAATCCGGCATTCCTGGGTAACCTGAAGGCGGCACGCGAGCACGGCCTGGCGCTGGCGGGCAAGGTCGCCGACGGTGCGGGTTACCGCTCGGCGCTGCTCGGCTTCACCGCGCAGATCCACGATGGCCACGCCGGCCTGTACCCCACGTTCGATGCCGGTTCGTTGCAGCCATTGCTGTGGCCCGGCTTCGTGTCGGCCTGGCGCGGCGACCTGTTCGTGTATGCGGCGGAAGGCGGCGCCGCCCGGCAGGGCGAACGGATCGTCTCGTGCGACGGCAAGCCGACGCGCCGGCTGATGGAAGAGAACGTGTTCGCGTTCTTCGGCCGCGCCGACGAGGAGGGCCAATGGTGGAGCCTGGCTCCCTCGCTGTTCGTGGATGCGCACAATCCGTTCGTGCAGCGGCCGCGGCGCTGCGTGTTCGAGCTGGCCGGCAAGCGCAGCGAGCGGCAGCTGGACTGGCGACCGGTAACGAGCCAGGCGCGCACCTGGCAAACCGATAACCTGGCGCCCGACACGCTGCCAGTCGGCCTGGCCGAACCACGCCCGAAACTGTTCTGGATGGCGATGCCAACGTTCCAGCCGTCCGATGCCGAGCGGGCCGCCTATCATGCTGCCGTCCGCCAGGTTGAAGCGCAACGCGCGAGCCTCCTGGGGGCCGATGCGGTGGTGATCGACCTGCGCGGCAACAACGGCGGCAATTCGGCGTGGAGCAGGAATTTCGCCGCGGCGCTATGGGGCGCGGACCGGGTGCGGCGCATGAGCGCGGCACGCTCGGCCGGCGAGCGCGTATGGTACCGCGCCTCGCCGGACAATATCGCCCATTTCCGGAGCATCGTGGACGAGTACACCAGGAACAGGGAAATGGACATTGCCAGCTGGGCCGCGGCGCACGAGGCAGGCATGCGCGCCGCGCAGGCGGCCGGCAAGCCTTACTACATCGCCAACGAGGATGCACCACCCGCGCCAGCCGACCCGGCAGCCGACCTGCCCGGCGATCCGCCGGCATTTGTCCGGCCTG
>DASVVD010000908.1:0-5526 GCA_036386715.1 Pseudoduganella sp. | reverse complement strand
ACAGCGGCGTGGCCGGGAAGATGAACGGAATCGCCGACGACGCCAGCAGGTGCTCCACGCCAATCTGGTCCTGCAGCGCCACGCGCTGCATGCGGACCCACGGCGCGATCTCGGCGGCGGTCTGGTAGAACGTGATGTGCTGGCCGCCCGTATACGATGACGCGGTGACGGCCACCGCGTGCAGCAGCCCTTCCTGCAGCACGCCATCGAGCCGCGGCAGGTCGAGCATGCGGTGCAGCAGGTTGACCAGCGGCGTGTTGTCCAGCAGCGACACCGGCGGCGCCGCCCGCCACTTGCGCAGCAGCCAGCCGAACGACAGCAGCGACAGCCAGCGCGCGCCGGAACGCAGCACGCCGAGCGAATCGGCACGGTATACCTGCTCGACGGAGATATGCGACCAGACGTCCATCAGCTTGGTCACGCTCTCGCCGAAGTTGTCGGCGCGGCAGGCCAGCGCGGTGGCATTGATGGCGCCGGCCGAGGTACCGCAGACGATCTGGAACGGGCAGCGCGCCGGCGCCCAGCCTTCGTCCCACAATATCTCCGCGATCGCCTGCAACACCCCAACCTGGTAGGCGCCCCTGGCACCCCCACCGGTCAGGATCAGGCCGGTCTTTTTTTTCATTCCCATTTACCAAGGGTAACACGACAGGCGGCGTTCCAAGGCCTTCCGGCACCCTGCTGTTGCCTGCGTGTGGCTTGCGTGTGGCCTGTCTGTTGCCTGTCTGTTACCTGCAAGTTACCTGCCGGTTACCGGCCCGGCGCGGGTGCCGGTGATATGATACGCACATGGTTGCCTGTGCTTGCCAGACCGAAGCGCGCAGGTCATCGTCTCGCTGGCATGCAACGACCTTCTTTCGATGCCGCTCCGCCGCCATCATTCGAGCTGGTCCATCAAAGCCGCCATCCGGCCTGCAGCCGATATCCATCGGAGAAATTTTTACATGATTACCGATAGCCAGCCATCACGGCAAGACGCATGCGAGGCAGCGCATTTCGTGCGCTTCTACCAGGATGAAGCGGCGCTGCTCGCCGAGGTCGCGGAGTTCCTCGACCGCGGCCTGCGCGGCGGCGGCGTGGGGATCGTCATCGCCACGCATGATCACCTGTGCGCGCTGCGCCAGCAGCTGGCGGGACTCGGCGCCCTGCAGGGCCGGCGCGGCTGGTTCCCGGGAGAACTGGTCATGCTGGAAGCGGCCGACGCACTCGCACGGTTCATGGTCGATGGCTGGCCCGACGAGCGCCGTTTCGAGCAGGCCATCGGCACCGTCGTGCGCCAGGCTGCTGCGGCGGGAAAGCCGGTCCACGCCTTCGGCGAAATGGTGGCGCTGCTGTGCGCGCAGGGCCTGTACGACGCCGCCGTGCGCCTGGAACAGTTATGGAACGCATTGCGGGAAGAATGCCGCTTCGCGCTGTTTTGCGCCTATCCGTGGCAGTTGTTCCCGAGCGGCGAGCAGGCCGCGGCCTTTCAGCGCATCTGCTCGGAACATGACCATGCCGGCCCGCACCACCACCACGGCGCAGGTGCCCGCCAGGACATCTCCTTGCAACTGGCCCGTCTCGAGCAGGAAAACCATGCGCTGCGAGGCGAAGTCGCGTGCGCCCGCGAAGCCGAGCAAACGCTGCGGCAGCGCGAACGCGAACTGGCCGATTTCGTGGAGAACGCCGCCGAAGGGCTGCACCGCGTTGGGCCGGACGGCATCATCCTGTGGGCCAACAAGGCCGAGCTGGCGTTACTGGGCTACCGCTGGGAAGACTATGTGGGCCGGCACATCGCCGATTTCCATGCCGACGACTTTGCGATTGCCGAGATCCTGCGGCGGCTGAAGGCGGGAGAAACACTGCACGACCAGCCGGCCCGCCTGCGCTGCCAGGACGGCTCGGTCCGGCACGTCGTCATCAGTTCGAATGCCTGCTTTGAAAACGGCGTACTGCGCTATACCCGCTGCTTCACCCGCGATGCCACCGAGCGCCACCTGCTCGAAGAGGCGCACCGGCAACGCGAAGCGCTCGTGGCGGAACTTTCCGAAAGCAGCCGTGCCAAGGACGAATTCCTGGCCATGCTGGCCCACGAACTGCGCAATCCGCTGGCACCGATCAGCGCCGCCGCGCAACTGCTGGCGCTGGCCATCGATGATCCGCAACGCATCCGGCACGCCGCTGCCGTCATCGCGCGTCAGGTCGGGCACATGAAGGGGCTGATCGACGACCTGCTCGACGTGGCCCGGGTCACGCGCGGCCTGATCGTGCTGGCAAAAAATCCGCTCGACCTGCGCGATAGCGTTGCCGAGGCGGTCGAACAGGCCGCGCCGCGGATCGAGGCACGCCGGCACCGGCTGGTACTCGACCTGCCGGCCGATGCCGCCCTGATCAGCGGGGATCGCAAGCGCGTCGTCCAGGTCGTCGCCAACATCGTCGGCAATGCGGCCAAGTTCACGCCCGACGGCGGCGAAATCAGCATCCGGCTGGCAGCCGATGCACAGGACATGGTACTGACCGTTGCCGACAATGGCATCGGCATGGAGACCGGGCTCGCGGCGCGCATCTTCGACCTGTTCGTGCAGGGCCACCGCACGCCCGACCGGATCCAGGGTGGCCTGGGCATCGGCCTGGCGCTGGCCAGGAACCTGGTGCAATCGCATGGCGGCACCATCTCGGCCCGCAGCGACGGCCCGGGTGCCGGCAGCACGTTCACGGTGCGCCTGCCGCGCCTGGCCGCCGTCGCAGCCGGCATGCCGGCGCCGGCCGCATCCGCAAAGGAAATGCCGGGGCGATAGTGGCGGACAAGGGCGGCCTACGCGTCTGTTGCGCTCCCTTCCGTACGCTTTTGCGTTCCCTTAACGGCTGGCGGGCGTGATTTGCGCCGTGCCACGCCGGACCGCCCAGCGGGCATTGATCCATCGGCGCACCGGTGGATCGAACCAGCGCTCGAGGATCACTGCCGCGGCAATCAGTCCGGCCACCATTGCCACGCCAGCAGGGAACATGAACTGCGGTCCAAGCCGCTTCACTGCCCGGTATGTGAGGAACACCATCGGGCCATGCAGAACGTACAGGGGATAGCTGGCATTGCCGAGGAACGTCATGGTCCGCTCGATGACGGCCGCGCGTGGTTGCTGGAAAGCCAGCCCGAGCACTGCTATCGGTATCAGGACAAAGATGCAGAGCAGTTCGATCACGCCATTCAGGCCTGGTATGGAAGGGCTGGCAAGGACGGCCGTGATCGTCACCATGCCTGCTGCCGGCCAGAAACGGCCGGTCATGAGGGCGGCCAGTTTCTCGCGGTTCCGATAGAACAGGACGCCCACGCTGAATCCGAATGCGGAACGCGCCAGTCCTCCCACGACTGACTGGACGTTGAACATGAAGCCGTGATCCAGCGTGCCTGTGCGGAGAGCCAGCACTGCACATACCAATGCCGCGACCAGCGCAACTGCCTTGAGTACGCCGTCGGTCAGGCGGCTCAACGCAAGTGCGTAAATGAAATTGACCGCCAGCTCGAAGAAGAGCGACCAATAGACCGAATTCAGTGGAAAGAGGTAGTCGCTCCAGCTGAGCGAAGACGGCAGGAAAAACAGCGTCAGCACGCTTGCCGCCGACACTTCGGCAAGCGTACCGCCATTCAGCTTGCCCTGGACGGCGCCCAGCGCTGCAAGCGCGACCGCCACGGCAAATACGACCGATACCAGGTACACGGGATAAAGGCGGATGATCCGTATGCGGACGAAGTCCTTGAAACTGATTGCGCCAGTGCGCAGCCGCGCTTCGTAGGCATGGGCAATCACGAAACCGCTGAGCAGGAAGAACAGGTCGACTGCGAGATGGCTTCTATAGGTTGCCATTCCCAGCATCAGGTTCGAATGGCGGGCAACCACGAACAGCGCGGCAATACCGCGGATGCCATCGAGATAAGCGTAACGAGTCAATTGCATTCGAACCCCGGGGAATGCACCGATGCGCGCATGGCGGCGCAATGGGCAAAGTAGCGTTTTGCGGCACGGCCGGCAGGTGCGGCGGCTCTTTCATTTATGCAAATATTATATATTAAAAAAGAAATCCAGGGGGAAATTATTATAAATACTACAACGGGATGCCAGGCTCGCCGTTGCAGCCGTTGATTCAGGTAATACCGGGGTCAGTCGCCCCGTACCACGCCTTCGCGCCGCGGGTCGGCGCCGCCGAACCACAGGTCCTTGCCGTCGCGGCGGATGGCCTGGAGTCCCTGCAGCCCCGAGTTCTGCTCGAACTCGCGCACCTCGTGGCCTTTTGCCTTCAGCCGGGCGATCACGCCGGCATCCACGCGCCCCGCTTCGAGCTCGGTGGGGCCGTTGCGGCTGCCGAAGTTGGGCAGGCTGATCGCCTGCTGCACATCGAGGTTCCAGTCCAGCGTGCCGACCAGCACTTTCATCACGTAGTTGATGATCGCCGAGCCGCCCGGCGAGCCAGTGGCCAGCACCAGCCTGCCGGGTTGATTGCCGGCCGTGCGGTCGAAGACCAGCGTGGGCGACATGGCGCTGCGCGGCCGCTTGCCCGGCTGCACGCGGTTGGCGATCGGGCCGTTCTCGTCGGCCGCGTCGAACGAGAAATCGGTCAGCTGGTTGTTCAGCATGAAACCGTCGACCATCTGGCGCGAGCCGAACGCATCCTCCACCGACGTGGTCATCGACAGCCCGCCGCCGAACGCATCCACCGCGACCAGGTGCGACGTCGACGGCCGGTCGAGCGCCGTATCGGTCCCCCACGCCACGTTCATGCCCTGTGGCGTGCCAGCCTGCGCGCTGCCCATCGTTTTTTCGCCGATCAGCGCGGCGCGCCCCGCCAGGTACTGCTTGTCCAGCATCGACGCGATGCCCTTGCCCGGCAGCGGGATGAAATCGGTATCGGCCACGTAGCGGTTGCGGTCGGCGTAGGCCAGCCGGCCCGCCTCGGAGAACAGGTGGATCGCCTCGGCGTCGAGCTGGCCGGCCACCGGCGGATGCGCGGCGATCGGCGTGTTTTCCAGGATGCCCAGCATCTGCGCCACGGCAATGCCGCCGGACGATGGCGGCGGCGCGCCGCACACTTTCCAGCGGCGGTAGTCGGCGCACACGGGATCGCGTTCTTTGGCCCGGTAGCCGGCGATGTCCTGCACCGTCAGCAGGCCCGGGTTGGTCGGGTGGTTGGCCACCTTGGCGGCGATATCGCGCGCAATGCGGCCCTGGTAGAACGCATCGGCGCCGCCGCGGGCGATTTCCCGCAGCGATCGCGCGAGCTCGGGATTCTTCAGCACGTAGCCGACCGGGCGCGGCTGGCCGTCCCTGTCATAGAAATACGCCGCGGCCACCGGGTCGCGCGGCAGGCGCTCCCGGTCATATTTCAGCAGCGCGTTCAGGCGCGGGCTGACGGCGAACCCCTTGTCGGCCAGCTCGATGGCCGGTTCGAACAGCTTCGCCCACGCCAGCTTGCCGTGCTTCGCATGGGCCAGTGCCAGCATGCGCACCACGCCGGGCGCGCCGGTCGAGCGGCCGCCCACGATGCCCTGCTCGC
>DASVVD010000907.1:0-9721 GCA_036386715.1 Pseudoduganella sp. | reverse complement strand
CTTCTTTTCCGCGTCCGGGTTGCCAATCACGACCAGGTTCATGTCGCGGCCCTCGACCGACGAGCCCAGGTCGAGCACGCGCGCGGCCGGGTTTTCCGCCACTTCGCCCAGCAGGCGCAGGTGGCGTTCCCACGAATACGGCTCGAAGTAGGCGTAGTACACGCTGTCCAGGTCGGGCGTGTGCTTGATCGTCATCACTTCGCCATCGAACGACGTCGGCACGCGGAACCAGTTTTCGCCATCGTAGCTCGCCACCGCGTTGTAATCCTCGAAGCCCCTGGCGTAAGTCGCCTGGCCGGCATTCACGATGCGCAGGTTCAGCCCCGTGCCACGCGCGCCCTGCACGCGGAAGTGGAACCACTGGTGGATATCGGCGTGCGAATCGCTGCGCAGCTTCAGTTCGATGCTGGCGGGATTTTCCAGGCTCACGACGTCGATCGCGCCGGAGTCGAAGTTCTGACTGATTTTGATGGTCATTGTGGGAACCGTGGGGTTTGGATGGCGTTATTGTCGTTGGTTTGCGTCATGAATGCAAAAAGGCAGGCCTTGCGGCCCGCCTCGTTATACCTGCCTTACAGCTGCGCTTCGCAGTTGATGAGCCCGTGTCAAGGGGCCAGGCCCCTTGACACGATCTGAACAGTTGCGGTTCAGTCGACGTTGCGGCCCTTCTTCTTCAGCGCGGCGCGCACGCCGGCGCCGTAGGCCGCATCGGCCTTGTCGAAATGCCCCAGCTGGCGCTGCACGATCTCGTCGGAAACCTGCGACAGCGGTCCGGCCAGGTTGGCAAACAGGTTCTGCTGCTCGGCCGCATCCAGCACGCGGAACAGGTTGCCGGCCTGCGTGAAGTCGTCGTCGGTACCGCGCGGGTCGTACAGGCCGGCCGGACCGTTCAAGGCCAGTGCCGGTTCGCCGTTGCCCAGGCCTTGCGGATTGGTGCCGCCCGCCTCGACCGTGGCGTAGTTCTGCTCGGCGCCGCCGTTGGTGAAGGCCATGGCGCCGTCGCGCTGCTGGTTGTGCACCGGGCAGCGCGGCGCGTTGACCGGCAGGTACTGGTGGTTGGTGCCCACGCGGTACAGCTGCGCATCGTGGTAGGCGAACAGGCGGGCCTGCAGCATCTTGTCCGGCGAATAGCCCATGCCCGGCACGGCGTTGGCCGGCGACAGCGCGGCCTGCTCCACTTCGGCGTGGTAGTTGACCGGATTGCGGTTCAGTTCCAGCACGCCCACCTGCTGCAGCGGGAAGTCGCCATGCGGCCAGACTTTCGTCAGGTCGAACGGGTTCCAGCCGGTGCGCTCTTCCCATGCGGCCAGCTGGGCCTCGCTCGCCACCTGGACCGACACGGTCCAGCGCGGGAACTCGCCGCGGGCAATCGCGTTGAACAGGTCGCGCTGCGCGTAGTCCGGGTCTTCACCGGCAAGGCGCGCGGCATCGGCGGCGGTCAGGTTCTTGATGCCCTGCTGCGTCAGGAAGTGCCATTTGACGTACACGCGCTCGCCGGCGTCATTGATCAGGCTATATGTGTGGCTGCCGAAGCCGTGCATGTGGCGGTAGCCGTCCGGCGTGCCGCGGCTGGAGAACAGCGTGGTCACCTGGTGCAGGCTTTCCGGCGCCTTGCTCCAGAAGTCGAACATCATCGTGGCCGACTTCAGGTTGGACTGCGGGTCGCGCTTTTGCGTGTGGATGAAGTCCGGGAACTTGATGCCGTCCTTGATGAAGAACACCGGGGTGTTGTTGCCCACCAGGTCCCAGTTGCCTTCCTCGGTATAGAAACGCACCGCGAAGCCGCGCGGATCGCGCTCGGTGTCGGCGCTGCCCTTCTCGCCACCCACGGTGGAGAAGCGCAGGAACGTTTCGGTCTGCTTGCCGATCGCCGAGAACAGTTTGGCCTTGGTGAAATTGGTGATGTCGTGCGTGACGGTGAACGTGCCGTACGCGCCGGAACCCTTGGCGTGCACCACGCGCTCCGGAATACGTTCACGGTTGAAGCGCTGCAGCTTCTCGATCAGGTGGAAGTCCTGCAGCAGCAGCGGACCACGGGCGCCGGCACTGGCCGAGTTCTGGTTGTCGGTAACGGGAATGCCGGAGGCGGTGGTAAGGGTCGGCTGGCTCATGTCTGGCTCCTGGTGGTGTGAACGTGAGGAAATTTTACGCCCCAGCATGACATTGCGAAAGATAATTGATTAAATCGATGCAATAGCTATTACCAATGGTAGAGCTGACCCTCCCCCGTCGTCATTGCCAGCCGTTGCAAATCACGCAGCGCGCATGTGCTTGGCCGTGCGGTACCGTTCATGCCACGACAGGGCTTCGTCGAGCAGGTGCGGCGTCTGGCCGCCGCGCAGCAGCGCGCGTTCGTAATAATCGCGCAACGGCGTCCGGTAGTCGGGGTGGGCGCACCGTTCGATGATCAAAGGCGCCCGTTCGCGCGGCGCCAGCCCGCGCAGGTCGGCCAGGCCCCATTCGGTGACCAGCACATCCACATCGTGTTCGGTGTGATCGACATGGGCCACCATCGGCACCACGCTGGAAATCGCGCCGTCCTTTGCTTCGGATTTGCTGACGAAAATGGCCAGCTCGCCGTTGCGGGCAAAGTCGCCCGAGCCACCGATGCCGTTCATCATGCTGGTGCCGCCCACGTGGGTGGAGTTCACGTTGCCGTAGATGTCGAATTCCAGCGCGGTGTTCAGGCCGATGATGCCGAGCCGGCGCACGATCTCCGGATGGTTGCTGATTTCCTGCGGTCGCAGCACGATGCGGTCGCGGTAGCTGTCCAGGTTGGCGAGGAATCGTTCATGCATCGGCGCGGACAGGGTGATCGACGATGCCGATGCCAGCGCCAGCTGCCCCGACTCGAGCAGGGCGATCGCGCTGTCCTGCAGTACCTCCGAGTACATCGCCAGATTGCGGAACGACGATTGCGTCAGCCCGTGCAGCACGGCGTTGGCGATGGTGCCGATGCCGGCCTGCAGCGGCAGCAGTTCGGCGCTCAACCGGCCGGCCTGCACTTCGCCTTCCAGGAACGCCACCACGTGGCGCGCGATCGCATCCGTCTGGGCGTCCGGCGGCAATACGGATGACGGGCTGTCCGGGCTGTCGGTCACCACGATCGCGGCAATGCGCTGCGGGTCCACCATGATCGCGGTGGTGCCGATGCGCTGGCCCGGATGCGTGAGCGGGATCGGTTCGCGCGCCGGGCGCGGGCGCGGCACGTAGATGTCGTGCAGGCCTTCCAGCGCCGCCGGTGCCGCCAGGTTCAGTTCGATGATGACCTGCCGGGCGCCCTGCACGAAGCTGGCGCTGTTCCCCACCGCCATGGTCGGCACGATCGCGCCGTCCTCGCGGATCGCGCAGGCTTCGATGACGGCGATGTCGATGCGGGGCAGCGCGCCACTGCGCAGCTGCTCGGCCGTCTCGGACAGGTGCTGGTCGATGAACATGACTTCGCCGGTATTGATCTTGCGGCGCAGCGAAGCGTCGGCCTGGAACGGCAGGCGGCGTGCGATCACACCCGCGTTGGCCATCATGCCGTCGCTGTCGTTGCCCAGCGAGGCGCCGGTGATCAGCGTGAGGCCCAGCGGCTCCGTGCGGGCCCGCTCGACCAGCGCGCGCGGCAGTGCCTTGGCATCGCCGGCCTTGGTGAAGCCGCTCATCCCCACCGTCATGCCCGGCGCGAACAGGCGCACGGCCTGTTCCGCGGACTGGATACGGTCCAGCAGCCCTGGATGGCGAATGCGCTCCGTTACTTTGTTATCGATCATGGTGTCCTCCACTGTTCTCTGTCTGGTGAGCCCAGTATAGAATCGGTCATTCATGGAGAATATGACTTATATTCGCCGATTTCATTCGCAAAATTCATGGCACTGTACCAATGGATATCCGTTCCCTTCGCTACTTCGTGGAAACCGCCCGCCTGTCCAGCTTTACACAGGCGGCCGAGCTGCTGCATGTCACCCAGTCGACCATCAGCAAGATGGTGCACCAGCTCGAAGAAGAGCTGGGCACGCCGCTGTTCGTGCGCGACGGCCGCCGGCTCGGGCTGACGGACACCGGCCGCATCGTGTACGGCCGCGGGCAGGAAATGCTGGCGACGATGCGCACACTGGCGGCCGAGGTGCGCGACGTGCAGGCGGTGCGCCGCGGCACGCTCACGGTGGGTATCCCGCCGATGATCAACCTGCTGTTCACGCCGGTGCTGAAGGCGTTCCGCGAACGCCACCCGGATATCACGCTGGTGCTGCGCGAGGAAACCGGCCAGGGCGTGGAGCGCCTGGTGGCTGCCGGCGAGCTGGAAATCGGCATGACGGTGCTGCCCGTGGCTCCCGGGCTGCCGGTCGCCACGCTGCCGGTGGCCAGCTACCCGATCTGGGCGCTGGCGGCCGCGGGCACCTTCCAGCGCCAGCGGCGCACCTTGCAGCTCGCGGCCCTGAAGGATCTGCCGCTGGTGATGCTGACGGATGATTTCGCGCTGACCCGGGCACTGCGCCGCGCCTTCGCGCAGGCCGGCTTCGAGCCCGTGGTGGCGGCGCAGAGCGGCCAGTGGGACTGGCTGGTGGAGATGGCCTCGGCCGGCATCGGCGTGGCGCTGGTGCCGGAGCCGTTCATTGCCCGGCTGCCCGACGAAGCGCTGCAGGCGGTGCGCATCGTCGAGCCGGGCGTGCCGTGGCAAGTGGCGCACGTGTGGAACGGGCGCTACCAGTCGCACGCAGCGAAGGCGTGGCTGGACGTGTGCGCCGAGGTATTGGGCTGAATTACTGGACTAAAGAATTGGGCTGAAGCGTTGGGCTAAACCATGGGCGCTGCACTACAGCCGCAGCGACAGCCCCAGCGAGACCGCATGGTCGGGCGTGCGCCCGTTCAGCCCGCGCGAATACATCACGTCGACCTGGCAGTCCTTCGTGAGCAGCCACGCGGCGCCGACATCCACCTGCGCCTGCGAGCCGCCGTTCTTCACGCGAGCGATACGTGGCGCGGCGAATTCGACGTACGTATTGAAGCGGTCGTTCCATGACCGGTCCAGCGCGATGCCAAAGAAACCGTTGACGGAATGCGAGCCATCGTCATTCTTTGCACGCGTGAGGCCGGGCATCATGCCAAGCGAAAAATCGCCCGGCAGCTCCCATTGGGTGGGCATGCTCAGCGACGGCTGCACGCCGTTGCCGCGGAACGCCCGCGAGCCGCTGTCGAAATCCGCCTCCAGGATGAAGCCGAACGACGGAATGCTGCCTTCCCCATCGCGCACATGCCACTTGATGCCCAGCGTATCGTCGGCCCAGCCGCGTTCGCGCGCCTGGGCCGAGCCATCGGTGCGATGGTCGGTGTGGCCATCGGTCGAGACACGCAGTTCCAGCGAATCGGCAACCCCGACACGCAACAGGACCGGCGTGGTGGTGGTACGTTCCTTCACGCCCGCGTCGCGATCGCGCTCGACACCGACGCCGGCCTCGACCTGCACACGCCCCTTGCCGACGACATCGCTGGAATTGACGAGCCCGCCCCGGTCGCTGCTGATCACATCATCATCCTGCTGGGCCAGCGCGGCCGGCGCTGCAAAGGCGCCGCACAGCAGCAGGCAGCAACGCAGCAGGTGCGCGCCGGGCAGGCGGGACATCATGGGCGCGGGCATCGGCAACTCCATTGCAAAGAAAGCCGCAGTGTAGCGCGGCGCCGGCAGCGGCGCCGTACGGTTCAGGGCATGCGGCCGGTGCGCAGCGCGTGCCCCCATTCCGGGCGGCCGTTGCGCTCGGCCAGCTGGGCGGCCAATTCATAGTCGTACGGCACCGCCAGGTGCTCGACCAGCCAGCCGGCGGCCGTGCGCTCGACGATCGCATAGCGTGCATGCGGCGCCAGGGTTTCGGACTTGTGCGGCAGCGGCTGGTCGCTGTGATACGCCTGCAGCCCCACGCTGCCGGGGTTGACGACCAGCCGGCCATCGTCGAGCAGCATGCTGCGCGGCACGTGCGTGTGGCCGCACAGGATCAGCGAGGCGCGCGCGTCGCCTGCACGTTCCAGCACTTCATCATGGGTGGCGCCACGCTGGCCCGCTTCGGTGACGGTCTCGGTCCAGTACACCATATCGGAAGAAGGCGTGCCGTGCACCAGCAGCACATCCTCCGTGAGCCGCAGCGTGGCCGGCAGCGAATGCAGCCAGGCCCGCTGCACCTCGCTGATCCGCTCGTGCGCATAGCGGTCGGACGCCCCCATCTTCTCCGGCAAATGCATCAGCACCTGGCGCTCGTGGTTGCCGGCGATGGTCGGCATGTCCAGCGCCATCAAGCGCTCGGCCGTTTCACCCGGCTGCAGCGGCCCGGAAACGATGTCGCCCAGGTTCACCGTCACGGTCACGCCGCGCCGTTCGATATCGGCCAGCACCGCTTCGAGTGCGCCGAGATTGCCGTGGATGTCCGAGATTGCCGCGATCTTCATGGTGGTTCCTCCCTGTCGTTGGTGGCCAGTATAAGCGGGCGGCGCCCGGCCAGGCGCGATGCTACAGTGGCCTTTTTCGAAAGGAACCGGCGATGGAATTCGAATACCGCGGTTACAGGATCCGCACCGAAGAGTATGAAGACACGTCCGCGGTCCACGATCACCAGTGGCACTGCACGATCGACATCAAGGGCCACGTGGATACGTGGAAGGACCGCTTCAATGCCGGGCAGCGCTTCGGCAGCCGCAGCGAGGCCGAGGCAGGCGCCGCCCGCATTGCGCGCGAGTACCTCGACAAGAAACTCGGCGGGGCCGCCCAGGTCTAGGCGGGCAGCGCCCGCACAAGCGGCCGCCGCGGGCGCACGCCAGCAAAAAGGCCACCCGCGGGTGGCCTCGATCATCGCGCCGGTCCTTTATGGCGCGACGGGCTCGTTGTCTTCCGGCGTGGTGGCGGCGATATTGTCGATCGACGCTGCCTCCGCGTCATCCGGCGACGACGCGATGGTCACCCGGACAACATCGAGGAACGCGTCCGTCACCGCCGGCGGCGACGGGGTCGTTGGCGGGACGGTCGGGCCTTCGGTATCGTCGCTGCTGCTGCCGCAGCCTGCCAGCAGCGCCCCGGCGGCGGCGGCGGCGAGCATGCCGCGCATGAGTCGTTTGCGGTTCATGGCGTCTCCTTAGTTGTTACCCGGCAGCGGTGTGTTCAGGTACGGGAACACCGACTTGAACGTGGTCGCATCCTTGCGCACGCCATCGGTCAGCATCAGCGCGCCGGCCGGTGCGTCGGACGGCTTGCAGCCCACCTTCAGCGCGTCGGCGGCGCCGGTCAGCACGCACAGGGCACCCATCGACACGCGCAGCGACAGGTCCACCACGTCGTCCGCCGGGCGGCGCCCGTTCGGGAAACCGGCATTGTCGCCGGCAGCCACGCCCAGCGGATTCTGCGCCGCCGCGGCCAGCGGCGGGATCGACGTGTTCAGGCGCAGCATTTCGGACGGCGTCACCGCCAGCGGCTGGTTCACGCCGGCGATCCCTTTCAGGAACACCGTCACCAGGTCGGTGCGCGGGAAGTTGGTCGGCGCCTTGGCGGCCGGGAACAGCGTCTCGATCAGTGCCGGCAGCGTCGGATTGGTCACGTAGTTCAGGAACTGCGCATCGTCCTTCGGCCGCGAGGCGTTGAAGCGATCCTTGTCCTCCATGCCGATCACCACTTCATTTACCAGCGGCATGCCGACGCGCGACACCTGTGTCCACGGGCCACCCTCCTTCGGCGCGGTGTTCAGGCCGTTCGCCGGTGTCGGGCTCAACAGGCGGCCCTGGCGCATGCTGGCGGTGGCGAACGCGCCGATCACCGGGTCGCTGCCGGCGACCATGCAGCTGATCGGCAGTTCCAGTGCGATCGAACTCACGTTCTTGGCTTCCAGGTCGTTCTTGTTGCCGCCCGTCTCCGCTCCCAGCGGATTGAGGTTGACCAGGTCGAAGATCTTGCCCACGGCAATGTAGAACGGTTCCTTGCGCTGGCCCACGAACACGCGGCCCGCCGTGGCGCAGCCGGGGATCGCCACATTGTAGATGTGCAGGTTGGCATAGGTTTCGTAGCCGCCCGCGCCGCCGAAGCTCTTTTCGCCGATATTGTCGACCGGCTTGTCGAAACTCGTGGCACCGCCGCTGGCGGCCAGGCGGCTGCGCGTGCCGGTGCGCCGGTCGCCGCGCACCATGTCGACCGTGAACGTTTCACGCACATTGAGCGTTGCCGGATTGACGCCGGAAATCGCGCCGGAGTTGATCAGCGGGATCGTCATCGACTTGCCGCCCACCGTCAGCGCGGTTTTCTTCGGCGTGTTGGTGAAGCGGAACTGGAACGTGATGTCTTCCTTGCCGTCGCCATTGTTGTCGAAGTGGATTTCATACAGTGCGTTCGGATCGAACTGGTAGAAATTGGGCCCGCCCTGCGGATCCTGGAACGGAATGAAGTTGGCGATCGTGGTCACGAAACCGGCACGGCCGGCTTCATAGCTGCGGAACATGTACAGATCGGTACCGTCGACCTTTGGCGCGTTCGTGATGAACGGCGCTTCGCGATGGCTCGACGCAAATGATGGAGCACAGACGGTGGCGAGGACGGCTGCCGTCAACAACGCCAGTGCTGGCGTGCGATGCTTACCCATGGCTTCTTCCTTTGGTTGTTATTAAGTATCGGAAATTTTATGAAAGGGGCTTGTCCCCAACGCAACTCTATAGACCGCCCATGTTTCGCTATGTGAACTGGCGCACCTATTTTGTCCAATACATGGGCAATGCCGGGTCAAGCTGAAATCGTTTCCATTAGCCGTTTGTTTTAAACAACAAGTTACAACCACGGCTGAGTTATGTATGCCACCGCACAGTTGCTGCCAGGCGCCGCGCATAGCATCGACAGGCATTCTCCCAGGACAACACACCAAAAATTACATGAATAAACAAGCTGTGCTGTTCTCCCTGTTCGCGGCCACGTTCGGCATCGAAGCAGCCCCCTACACGCCGGCCAGTGGCAACATCGTCCTGGAGCGCCTGCCGGCAAAAAACGATCCGGCGCAACGCGCACTTGCCGCCGCGCGCGCAAGGCTGGCGACCGACCCGCGCAATCCCGCACTGGCCGCCGCAGTCGCCCGGCACTACATCACGCTGGGCCGGGAAGACGCCGATCCCCGTTATCTCGGCTATGCGCAAGCCGTCCTCTCACCTTGGTGGAGCGCGCCGACACCGCCGGCGCCCGTGCAGCTGCTGCGTGCCACGATCCTGCAAAGCACGCACCAGTTTCCGGCCGCGCTGCGCGACCTGGACCAGCTGGTGCAGGCGTATCCGGCCGACGCGCAGGCGTGGCTCACGCGCGCCACGGTGCAGCAGGTCACCGGCGACTTCGCCGGTGCGCGGCAGAGCTGCACGCGCCTGTTCGGCATCGCCCCGGACCTGGTGCTGCGCACTTGCCTGGCCGGCGTGGGCAGCCTGACCGGCACCGCGCGCGCCAGCTACCAGTCCCTGCGCCAGGCTTATGCATCGCACCGGTCCACCGACAGCGGCATCGCCGACTGGGTGTCGACCTTGCTGGGCGAAATGGCGGCCCGGCTGGGTGACGCGCCGGCGGCAGAGCAGCATTTCAGGCAGGCGCTCGCGCTGGCACCGGCGGATGCCTACCTGTTGGGCGCCTATGCCGACTTCCTGCTCGACCAGGGCCGCGCCGCCGAAGCGGTGCCGCTGCTGCGCGGCCACGAGAAGGCCGACGCGCTGCTGCTGCGACTGGGTCTGGCGCTGGCGG
>DASVVD010000906.1:0-5811 GCA_036386715.1 Pseudoduganella sp. | reverse complement strand
TGCTGCTGCCTGGCCATGACCAAGGCGAGGCCCAGCTGCTGGCCAAGCTGCGCACGATGGAGAAGCTGATCCGGCACAGCGGCGGCACGCAAGGCCTGCAGCCGCGCACTACCCTGCCCTTCGCCGATCGCAGCGCACCAGGGGTGCGCACGCTGGTGGCGATCGGCGCCTCGACAGGCGGGCCGGTAGCGGTGGCGCGCCTTCTGGCCGGCTGGCAGGCGCCGCCCGACTGCGTGATCGTGGTGGTGCAGCACATCGACGAGAACTTTGCCGATCACTTCGCCAAGTGGCTGGGCGACCAGCTGACGATGCCGGTGCGCCCGATCGAACACCGCGACCCACTGATGGGCGGCACCGTGATGATTGCAAAGAGCAACGACCATCTGGTACTGGATGAAAATCACCAACTGGGTTACGATGCGGTCCCAAGGGATTATGCCTACCGGCCGTCGGTCGATGTATTCTTCCACTGCGTGGCGCGGCACTGGCGCGACGAGGCGATCGGCATCCTGCTGACCGGCATGGGCCGCGATGGCGGCGAAGGCCTGCTGGCCATGCGCCGCGCCGGCAAGACCACGGTGGCGCAGGACCAGGCCAGCAGCGCAGTGTACGGCATGCCGCGGGCGGCTGCCGAACTCGATGCGGCGCAACTGATCCTGCCGCTGGAAAAGATCGGTCCTTTCCTGCGCAGCACCACTGGCGGCAGATCCTGAACGCCGCCGCCAGCGTCCAACCTTGATTTAGGAAGCCCGATGTCGCAGGCCTTCTCCGCTGGCGCGGAACCCCAATTTTCCCTCACGAACTTCAAGGTGCGCGTACTGCTCATCGACGACCAGCTTCTGGTGATCGAAGCCGTGCGCCGCATGCTGGCCGACCAGTCCGACATCGAATTCCATTTCGTGACCGATCCCGCCGCCGCGCTCGATTGCGCCGTGCGCCTGCAGCCGACCTTGATCCTGCAGGACCTGGTCATGCCGGGCTGGGACGGCTTCGACCTGATCCGCCGCTACCGCGCGCAGCCGCAGCTCGCGCAGGTTCCCGTGATCGTGCTGTCGGCGCGCGACGAGCCGGCCTCGAAGGCGCACGGTTTCGCGGTGGGCGCCAACGACTACCTGGTCAAGCTGCCGGACCGGCTTGAGCTGCTGGCCCGCGTGCGCTATCACTCGGGTGCCTATATCAGCCGGCTGCAACGCGACGAGGCGTTCCGCTTCCTGCGCGAGAGCCAGAACCACCTGGCCGAAGCCAATATCGCGCTGCAAAAGCTGGCCGCGCTGGACAGCCTGACCGGGATTGCCAACCGCCGCCGTTTCGACGAATCGCTGCTGCACGAATGGCAGCGCGGCCAGCGCGAGCGCCGCCCGCTATCGCTGCTGCTGTGCGATATCGACTGTTTTAAACTGTACAACGACACATTCGGCCACCTGGCTGGCGACCTGTGCCTGAAGAAGGCGGCAGCCGTGATGACATCCTGCCTGAAGCGCCCTGCCGACCTGGCCGCACGCTACGGCGGCGAAGAATTCGCGCTGGTGCTGCCCGACACGGATGAAACCGGCGCGCGCAACGTGGCCGAGGATTGCCTGCGTGCGCTGGCCGACCTGGAAATCGACAATCCGCAGTCGCCGCATCGCATCGTCACGATGTCGATCGGTATTGCCACGCTGGTGCCCGTTGCCGGCGGTTCGCCGGCCGACCTGGTGGACGATGCCGACCGCGCCCTGTATGCCGCCAAGGATGCGGGCCGCCACCGCGCGGTCAGCGCCTGGGCGCCGGCCTAGTGCCGGGCTACACAAACACCGGCTCGGGCTCGAGCAGTACGCCATAGCGGGCCTGCACGTCGGCCTGGATCGCCTGCGCCAGCCGCCGCACGTCGGCCCCTGTGGCGCCGCCGTTGTTTACCAGCACCAGCGCCTGCTTCGGATAAACGCCGGCCGCGCCGAGGGTTTTCCCTTTCCAGCCACACTGGTCGATCAGCCAGCCCGCCGCCAGTTTCTCGCTGCCGTCCGCCTGGCGGTGGTGCACGAGATCGGCGAACTTTTCCAGCAGCGCCGCACAGTGGGCGGCGCTGACCACCGGATTCTTGAAGAAGCTGCCGGCATTGCCGATCACGGCCGGGTCCGGCAATTTGCGGCGCCGGATCGCAATGACTGCATCGGCCACCTGCCGGGCGGTGGGTGCGGCGATGCCCCCCTCGGCCAGCGCATTGGCCAGTTCCGCATAGCGCAGGTTGGGCCGCCATGCGCGCGGCAGCGCGAACGTGACATCGACGATGACCAGGCCGCGCCCGGCCTCGTGCTTGAAGATGCTGTCGCGGTAGGCGAAACGGCAGGCCGCGCCGTCGAGCGTGATCATGGCACCAGTCGCCGGATCGAAAGCGGTCAGGCTGTGGAACACGTCGCGCGTTTCCAGGCCGTAGGCGCCGATGTTCTGGATCGGCGCCGCGCCCACCGTGCCCGGTATCAGCGCCAGGTTTTCCAGGCCGCCGAGCCCCTGCGCCAGCGTCCACTCCACGAAACCGTGCCAGTTCTCGCCGGCTTGCGCGCGCACCAGCACGTGATCGGCGGTGCTGCCGGCGATTTCGCGGCCGGCCGATGCCATGTGCAGCACCAGCCCGTCGAAATTGCCCGTCAGCAGCAAATTGCTGCCGCCGCCAAGCACCAGCCGCGGCAGCGCAGCAAGCCCGGCATCGGCCAGGATGGCTGGCAGCTGGCTGGCGGCCGTGATCCGGGCATAGTGCCGGGCATGGGCATCGATGCCGAAGGTATTCAGGTCACGCAGGGAAAAATCGTGCTGGAGGGGTGGTGCGGGGGGCATGGCGGGCTGGTTCATCCGGCGATTATAGTGCGGCACAATAAAAACGATCGACCGTTCGCTGCGCGCGTCCGTTAAAATATGGCATCGCTTGCGCGGCATTGCCGCGAGCAACAAAAAATTCGAAAGGAAACATCATGCCATCGTTTGACGTCGTATCCGAAGCGGACATGATCGAGGTGCGCAACGCCGTCGACCAGTCCAACAAGGAGATCACCACCCGTTTCGATTTCAAGGGCAGCGACGCACGCGTGGAGCAGAAGGAACACGAACTGACGGCATTCGCCGATTCGGACTTCCAGCTGAGCCAGGTACGGGACGTGCTGACCAACAAGCTGGCCAAGCGCAAGGTCGACGTGCGCTTCCTCGATGAAGGCAAGATCGAGAAGATCGGCGGCGACAAGGTCAAGCAGGTCATCAAGGTAAAGAACGGTATCGAGACGGAAACGGCCAAGAAGATCACCAAGATCATCAAGGAAAGCAAGATGAAGGTGCAGGCCAGCATCCAGGGCGAATCGGTGCGGGTGACCGGCGCGAAACGCGACGACCTGCAGTCCGCGATGGCGCTGTTGCGCAAGGAAGTGGCCGATACGCCGCTCGAATTCAACAACTTCCGCGACTGATCCGGCCCCCGGCAGCCCCTGAGGAAAGCAATGAAACGAGTTGATGATTTTCGCCTGCGGTTCGGCGACAAAGAGTACGTGCCCATCATGATCGGCGGCATGGGCGTGGATATTTCCACGTCCGAGCTGGCGCTGGAGGCGGCACGCCTGGGCGGTATCGGCCATATTTCCGATGCGATGGTGGAAGATGTTTCCGACCGCCGCTTCGACACCAGCTTCGTCAAGGAAAAGACCAAGCTCTACAAGTTCAACATCAACAACATGGACAAGGCGGTGGTGCAGTTCGACCTCGCGCGCCTGGCCGAAGCGCAGCGCCTGCACATCGGCCGCACCATGGAAGCCAAGAAGGGCCCTGGCCTGATCTTCGTGAACTGCATGGAGAAGCTGACCATGAACGGCCCGCGCGAAACGCTGCGCGTGCGCCTGAACGCGGCGCTCGATGCCGGCATCGACGGCATCACGCTGTCGGCCGGCCTGCACTTCAATTCGTTCGGCCTGATGGCGGACCATCCGCGCTTCCGCGAAGCCAAGCTGGGCATCATCGTCTCTTCCGTGCGGGCGCTGCAGATCTTCCTGCGCAAGAACGCCAAGCTGGACCGCCTGCCCGATTTCGTGATCGTCGAAGGCCCGCTGGCGGGCGGCCACCTGGGCTTTGGCCTGGAGGACTGGGCCGAGTACGACCTGCACCAGATCACCGCCGAGGTGCTGGCTTACCTGAAGGGCGAAGGGCTGCAGATTCCCGTGCTCGCGGCCGGCGGCATCTTCACCGGCAGCGATGCCGTCTCGTTCCTCGAGATGGGCGCGGCCGGCGTGCAGGTGGCCACGCGCTTCACGATCACGAAGGAATGCGGCCTGCCGGACAAGGTCAAGCAGGAATACGCCAAGGCGTCGGAAGAAGACGTGATCGTCAACGGCATCTCCCCCACCGGCTACCCGATGCGCATGCTGCGTAACACCCCGGCGATCGGCGCCAACACGCGCCCTGGCTGCGAGTCCTATGGCTACCTGCTGGACGCCAACGGCAACTGTTCGTACATCAATTCGTACAACCGCGAAGTGATGGCCAACGGCGGCAGCGACAAGGGTGTGAAGGTGATGGACAAGACCTGCCTGTGCACGCACATGCGCAACTTCAATTGCTGGACCTGCGGCCATTACACTTACCGGCTGAAGGACACCACGCACAAGCTGGCCGACGGCAACTACCAGCTGCTGAGCGCCGAACACGTGTTCCGCGATTACCAGTTCAGCACCGATAACCAGATCGCACTGCCGGCGCGCGAGGAAGCCGAAGCGGCATAAGGCAGGTCCTTGCCAGGCGCCTGCCTCTTCAGGACTTTTCCGGCAACGGCGCCACCCGCGAGGGTGGCGCCGTTTTCACTTGGGCGCCGCCCACCACGAGGGCGATGCCGCCGAGAACCGCGACGGATGCCAGGACCAGCCGCGCTTCGATCGCCTCGCCCAGCCACAAGGCGCCGCCGAGCGCCGCGAGCGGCGGCACTGCCAGTTGCACCGTGGCCGCCTGCATCGATGACAGGGCACGCAGCGCGGTGTACCAGATCGCATAGCCGATGCCGGATGTCAGCGCGCCGGAAGCGATCGCCAGGGCCGCGCCATGGAGGTCCGCATGCAGGCCACCGACATGCAGCAGCCCCGATGCCGGCGCCGATGGCAATCCCGATGGCAGCCCCGATAGCAGGCCGAACGGCAGGCACAGCAGCAAACCCAGCGGCGCCGCGCGCAGGAAGTTGGCGGCGGTTGCCGCCAGCGGATCGGCCACGCCGCGCCCGCGCAGCGAATAGATTCCCCATGCCAGGCCCGCTGCCGCCATCAGCATCGCGCCGCCTGGCAGCGGCGCGGCGGCGCCAGGCGCCAGCAGGCAGACGAGCCCGGCGATGGCGACCGCCACCCCGGCCCACGCGCGCAGCAGGAACCGCTCGCCCCGCCACAGGCCGGCGGCAAACATCGTCAGCTGCACGGCACCGAACAGGATCAGCGCGCCGGCGCTGGCGGTCAGGCTGCGATAGGCCAGCGCGAAGCAGGCCACATAGGCGAACAGCATCGCGGCCGCCAGCCAGTCGGCGCGTGCCGGCCCTGCCGCCACCATGGTGCCGCGGCAGCGCACCAGGATGCCCAGCGCCAGCGCACCGGACAGCAGCCGCAGCGCGGCAAAGCTGGCCGGATCGATCGCATCCGCTGCCAGCGCGAGCCGGCACAGCAGCGAATTGGCGGCAAACGCGAGCATGGCGCCGGCCGTCAGCAACAGTATCTTCGCGCGGCCGTCACGCATGGCGCATTCCCTTGCAGTTGCAGGCCTCCGGCAGCCGGCCTTCCAGGTGATAGCGCATCGCCGCCTCCACGCAGGTAACAGCAAAATAAC
>DASVVD010000905.1:0-4067 GCA_036386715.1 Pseudoduganella sp. | reverse complement strand
GCCTGGGCGAACGAACCACCGGATTGCCCGGCGGCGGTATGGGCGCCGAACTCCGCGCCGAATTGTGCTGCAGGCGCGATCGATCCAGCCTGATGTGCGAGGTCGGAAGCGGCGTTGTTCAGTGCCGCGAGGTCCGCCTTGATCATGCCGGCGATTTCATTTGCCATGTACATCTCCACTGTCATGCAACATTAAATGTCGTTCCTGTCGGGCTGCGATTGTTGTTGATAAAATTCAACAAAACTTGCTGCCGACTTGCTGATGGATATCGGTTACCAGCGCAGTAACTTGATAGTTCCATGTAAAAACTTCCGATTTTTTCTGATTCAGGCTGTCGGAATCAAAACAGTGGCCGTTAATGATGGTCACGCGGTAGTTATTGGCCAGGTACGAATAGTAGCGCTGCATTGTTTCTTATATAAGAAACTTGAATTCGTGGCAAAACTCGTTAAAAATCATGCACTAAGCGCTATTCCAGCAATAGCGTTTGATTGGCCCGGTAATTAACCGATTATTACTCTGCAATTGCTGCAGGACAGCAGTAATTGGCGCCCGGTAGAAACAAGCTTACCGGGTGGCAATACCTATGTAAAGAGGAATTTCAATCGTGTGCTGTATTGTTGCATGGCAATAGGCAGCAAATTCAGGTATCCTGTGACGCCTGAACTGCCCCTGAACCGTCTCCTCGTACCGTTTGCGTTACGATGTGGCGTGCAGAGGAAAACAACACAATGACCATGCTAACCACCACCGTAGCGCATCAGGTACTGGACCCGAGCCTGCTGGGCCGTCCGGTCCACCGGTTGCCGCAATTCGCGGCGCAGCTGCGCGACGATCTCGTCGCGGCGCTGCGCCTGCCCGCGAGCCGGCGATACTGGGGCGGTTCCGAGCTCGAACAGGTTGGCTTTTCGCAGCTGACCGGCAACGAGGCACGGATGCGCTGGCAGCATTTCGCCGCCCCCGGCGGCGTGATCGCGTTTACGATCGAACGGCGGATATTGCTGGCGGCACTGGACCAGCGTTACGGCGCCACCAAGACCGCCGAGACCGCTGTCGACGAGAACCAGGTGCGCGTGACCGCCACCGAAGAGCGCCTGAGTGTTGCGTTGGGCCAACAGTTGGCGACGGTGATCGCGTCGCGCATCGCCGTCAACCTGGGCGGCGAGCCGGTCAGCGGGCCGCTGCCCGTGGTTGCCGGCACCCAGCCGGGCAAGGGCGCCTGGATCGTCACGATGAACGTGCGCGCCGGAGATACCGCAGGCAGGGTATTGTTTGCACTGGATAAGGATTTGATATCCGAAGTGCTGCGCGCGCTGGCGCCAGTACGCGACGCGCGCCCCAAAACGCAGAAGCCGGCGGCGCCGCTGGCGCAGCGCCTGCAGGTTTCGCTCGACGGCCGGCTGGTGAGCAAGGAAGTCACGCTCGGCACGCTGTTCGACCTGAGGATAGGCGACGTGATACCGATCAGCCTGCACAGGGCGGACGTCATGCTCGAGGACTCCCGGCTGTACACCGCCGCGGTCACGGAGCACCAGGGAAAACTGTGCCTGACCTCTTTTGAAGACATCGAATGACTATGATGAACGTGAACGCAAACGGTACCAGCGATGCGCTGCTCGACGAAATGACCGACGAGATGATCATCGAACCGGTTGCCGGCGACCTGGCCGGCGATTTCACCGATGCGCCGCGTGCGCCGCGCCGCGACCTGCCGCAGATGATGCGCAAGATTCCCGTGACCCTGACACTGGAAGTGGGTTCGGCCCGCATCTCGCTGCAGGAGCTGATGAACATCGGCCCGGACAGCGTGGTGGAGCTCGACGCGCTGGCCGGCGAGCCGCTGGTGATCAAGGTCAACGGCACCGCGATCGGCCGCGCCGAAGTGGTGGTGGCAGGGGAGAACTACGGCTTGAAGGTGATTGACCTGGACGGGCTCAATCTCGACATGATGACGTCATGATGTCGCGCCGTGCGACAGCGGCCGGCACTTTCGTCAGAACATCGCGCCCCACGCCGGCATCACAGCCGGCCGGGCTGGCCGGCAGGCCGGTGCCGATGCTGCCGGCGTTCCTGATGCTGGGGTCCCTGATGCTGATGCCGGCGCTGGCGTTCGCCCAGCAGGGGGGCAATACCCCCGACCTGCTGGCCGGCGTGGTGCCCGGTGCCAGCACCGACCTGTCGGTGAAGATGCAGATCCTGGTCGTCATGACCCTGCTGGGCCTGTTGCCCGTGATGGTCATGATGATGACGAGCTTTACCCGTTTCGTCATCGTGCTGTCGCTGCTGCGCTCCGCGCTGGGCCTGCAGCAGGGCCTGCCGAACCGCATCATCACCGGCATTGCGCTGATCCTCACACTGCTGGTGATGAAGCCGATCGGCGACCAGGTCTGGCGCGATGCCTTCGTGCCTTACGACCAGGACCGGATCGGCCTGCAGGATGCGTTGCGCATCGCCGAGCAGCCGGTATCGCGCTTCATGCTCGCGCAGACCAGCAAGGCGGCGCTGCGCCAGATCGCCACGCTGGCCGGCGAACAGAACGTGACCAATCCGGCGCAGCACGGCTTCCCCGTGAAACTGGCGGCGTTCGTGCTGTCCGAGCTGAAGACGGCGTTCCAGATCGGCTGCATGCTGTTCATTCCTTTCCTGATCATCGACCTGGTCGTGTCGTCGGTGCTGATGGCGATGGGCATGATGATGCTGTCGCCGCTGGTGATTTCGCTACCCTTCAAATTGCTGCTGTTCGTGCTGGTGGACGGCTGGACGCTGACCGTGAATACCCTGGTCACCAGCATCCAGGCGTATTAGGTATGGCATTGACCAAGATGGCATTAACCTAGATGGCATTGACCGATATGGCGTCGACCAATGTGGAATGAAACGATGTGGCTTGAACCGATGTGGCGCGAGCCGAACCTTAATAGACAGACATGCTGACTCCCGACGTGGCCGTCGACCTGGTGGTCGAGGCCCTCAATATCGTGATGGTGCTGGTGCTGGTGCTGGTGGTGCCGGGGCTCGCCATGGGCCTGGTGGTGGCGCTGTTCCAGGCCGCCACCCAGATCAACGAACAGACGCTGTCGTTCCTGCCGCGGCTGCTGATCACGCTGCTGGCGATCATCGTGACCGGGCGCTGGATGGCCGGTTACCTGATGGACTACTGCGTGTCGATCTTTACCCGCGCGGCCACGCTGGTCGGCTGACCGAGCCGGATGGAACAGGTCCTTGCCAACCTGCTGCCGCTGCTGAACGCGCTGTGGTGGCCGTTCGTGCGGGCGATGGCGCTGTTGTCGGCCGCGCCGGTGCTGGGCGAGGCGATGGTGCCGGTGACGATCCGCCTGCTCGTGGCGGTGACGATCGCCGTGCTGATGCTGCCGGTAACGGGCCAGGCGCAGCTGGTGCAGGATCCGTTTTCACTGGCGATGGTAATGGCCACTGCCGAACAGGCGATCATCGGCTTCGTGCTCGGGCTAGGGTTTTATTTCGCGATGGCCGTGATCGGCATACTGGGTTTCGTGGTGTCGTCGCAGGTGGGGTTTTCAATGGCGGTGATGAACGATCCGCTGAACGGCTCCTCGTCCGACGTGATCTCCACGCTGCTGTCGATGCTGTCGATCATCGTCTTTTTCGCCATCGACGGGCACCTGGTGCTTGTCAACGTCATCGGCGCCAGTTTCAAGGCCTGGCCGCCGGGCGGCGGCTTCGGGCCACTGCTGCTGCAGACAGTGGCATGGAACGTGGCGTGGATCTTTTCGGCGGCGATGCTGCTGGCGATCCCGGTGGTGTTCTCGACGGTCGTGGTGCAGATCGGCTTCGGCTTCCTGAACCGCGTGGCGCCGTCGCTGAACCTGTTCTCGCTGGGCTTCTCGGTGATCACGCTGTTCGGCCTGCTGATGCTGGGGCAGCTGGTGCGGTTCATTCCCGACCATTACACGCGGATGTCGGGGCAGGTGCTGGAAATGATCCGGCAGCAGATGGAGGCGGAAGGGGTGCGGCGCAATGGCTGAAGGTGGCGACAAGACCGAAAAGGCCTCGCAGCAGAAGCTGCGCAAGGCCCGCGAGGAAGGGCA
>DASVVD010000904.1:0-8375 GCA_036386715.1 Pseudoduganella sp. | reverse complement strand
CGCGCGACTTCGTCGAATTCCCGTCGCAGGTCAACGAGATGTGGGCGACCTGGCCGGACATCCTGAACAACTACGCGAAGCACTACCAGACCGGCGCGCCGATGCCGAAGGCGTTGCTCGACAAGGTACTGGCCGCGGCCAGGTTCAACGAAGGCCAGCGCACCACCGAGTACCTGGCCGCCGCGATCCTCGACCAGAAATGGCACCAGCTGAAAGCCGGCCAGGTGCCCACCGACGTGCTGGCATTCGAAGCGCAGTCCTTGAAAGAGGCCGGCGTCGATTTCGCGCCGGTGCCGCCGCGCTACCGCACCACCTACTTCTCGCACGTATTCTCGGGTGGCTACTCGGCCGGCTACTATGGCTACCTGTGGGCCGAGAAGCTCGATGCCGACACGGTCGACTGGTTCAAGGAAAACGGCGGCCTGTCGCGCAAGAACGGCGACTGGTTCCGCCAGAAGCTGCTGTCGAAGGGCGGCACGATGGATGCCATGCAGATGTTCCGCGAGTTCCGCGGGCGCGATGCGAAGGTCGAGCCGCTGCTCGAGCGGCGCGGCCTGAACGACTGATCCGCCATCCCGGGAGAAAAAAGCCGCGCATCGCGCGGCTTTTTTCATGTTCAGCCTGCGACGATCCTGCGGTTCGCCGAACCCGGCAGCGTGCGCAGCACCTTGCCCACCGAGGCCGTGTACGTCTTCGACTGAATGGTGCTGACGTAGCGGTATTCGGCGCGCGTTTCGGTGGGCGTGACGGTCAGCACCACGAAGCCGCGCAAGGCCGTTTCCGCGTACTGCAGTGGCCCGATCAGCTGTTCCATGCCCCGTGCCACCGTGGCGGCGGGCAAGCTGGGGAAGTAGGTCTCGAAGCCCGGCGACGTCACCGACGGCACGCCGAATTCCACGCCGACGGCCTGGCCGTTGACGTCGGCCAGGTCGCTGGCCCAGGCGTTGTGCGTGTCGCCGGCCAGCACGACCAGGTTCTTGTTCAGCGTGCGCGCCATGTTCAGCACCGTCTCGCGCGCGGCGCCGTAGCCGTCCCACGCATCGAGGTTGTAGGGCACGGGTGTGGCGGCCAGTTGCTGCTGCTCCGTGGCGGTGAGCGCTTGGCCGGCCTGCATTTTCGCCGCGATGGCGAAATAGGCCGGGTAGCCGACCGTGCCCAGCACCATCGGCGAGGGCAGCAGCATGCGCGCCATCAGCACCTGCTGGCCCAGCACCTGCCAGGTGGCGGTGGACTTGCTCATCTGGCCCTGCAGCCACGCGGTCTGCTCGGCACCCATCAGCTGGCGGGCCGGGTTCGACACGTCCGCGGTGAAGGCCGCGCTGTTGAAGCTGCGGTCCGTGCCCACGTAGCCGGCATAGGCCAGCTGCTTGTCGCGGCCGATCACGCGGGTATCGAGCATGTGCAGCGACAGCAGGTTGCCGAAGTCGAACGAGCGGTAGATGCGGTCCGGCCTTGCCGTGTCCGGCACGCGGATCGGCATCCATTCGTGATAGGCCTGGATCGCCATCTGGCGCCGCGCGGCCCACAGGCCCTCGGTCGTCGGGTCATGGTTTTCCGCGCCTTCGCGCCACGTGTCGTTGCTCAGCTCATGGTCGTCCCACACGGTAATGAACGGAATGCGCGCGTGCACGGCCTGCAGGTCCGGGTCGGTGCGGTATTGCTGGTAGCGACGGCGGTAATCGGTCAGCGTGATGATTTCGTTAGCCGGCTGCGATACGCGGCCCAGGGTGGCCGCGGTTTGCGAGGCGTAGCCGCTGGCGGCGTATTCGTAGATGTAGTCGCCCAGGTGCAGGCCCACGTCGATGTCGTCGAACTTTGCCGCATCGCCGTAGACGTTGAAGTAGCCGGCCGGGTAATTCGAGCAGCTGAACACGGCGAAGCGCGCCTGCGTGACGGCCCCGGTCGGCAGCGTCTTCGTGCGGCCCACTGGCGAATCGACGCCCTGGCAGCGGAAACGGTAGTAGTAGCCGCGGTTGGCGGACAGGCCCGTCGCATCGACCTTCACCGTGAAATCGCCGGCGGCACCGGCACGGGTGGTGCCGGAAGCAACAGTCTTCGTGAAGCCGCTGTCTTCGGCCACCGTCCAGCCTACCTCGAGTTCGCCCGCACCCGGTGGCGCCGTGATGCGCGTCCACAGGATCACGCGGTCGGCCAGCGGGTCGCCGCTGGCCACGCCGTGCGCGAAGGTAACTGGCTCATACGACGCATCGTCGTCGCCGCCGCACGCGGTCAAGGGGATCGTGGAGACGGCAACGGTGCCGAGCGAGAAGTTACGGATGAACCTGCGACGCGAATTCGATTGGGTCATGGATGGCCATTGCCGGAAGTGAAAGACGGGGCATCTTAAGCAGCGCAGGTTACGCTCTGATGACATCGGCAACGGCGCATATTGCTCGGCCGTGAGCAGCGTGGCCGCAGGCGGCCGATTCGGTGTATAAGTGGCGTTATCGTTACTCGGGAAGGAACGCCATGGACAACAATCTGAAGTCATCACTGCGTGAAGTGCACGCCGCATTGGCGAGCGGAGCACCTGTGGATGAGGAATTGCAGGACCTGCTGCGCCAGCTCGATGGCGATATCGAGCGCGTGCTCGAGCAGCGTTCAGCCGATGGGGCCGTCAGCGAAGAGGGGACGAGCACTTACGGCCTGGCCGAACGCACGCAGGAAATCTCGGCAAAGTTCGCGGCAAGGCATCCGGCGCTCGAGCCGACATTGCGCGAGCTGGGCCGTATTCTGGGAAATATGGGGATCTAGGGCAGGCAGATGGGGATCTAAGCAGGCGCACAGCAAGGGTCCCGGTTCACGCTTCGCAAGATGCGAAGTGTGAACCGGGAAGGCAACCGCAGGGAACCCTGCGGAACCTCAGGGAAACGCCACCATCGGCGGCTCTTCGCCGCCAAAATTGAAGTCGGGATGCCGCTCGGCGATCATCCCCTCGATTTCCCGCACGCGCCGCACGGGGACGTCGACGATCATCAACACCTGGCCCCGCCCGATGCGCTCCGAGAACTGCTCGAGCTTCTTGTTCGGGATGGCGCAGCCGTTCATGCCGGACGCCCAGGCGCCGAACAGCGCGCCACCCAGTGCCATCAGCAGGATGGTGGCGGTGCGCATCGACAGCCCTTCCGGTGGCATCAGCACGAGAAGGATGCCGGCGACGAGGCCGACAACGCCGCCGATCAGGGTGCCCACCTGGGCACCGTGGATCAGATCGGTTTTCAGCATGAAACTGCAGCCGGGCATATCGTCCGGCAAGGTGCCCTCGCGGGGCTGGAAGCGGATATGCCGCTCCTCGATGCGCGCCAGCAGGAGTTCGTCCAGCATCGAGCGCGCGGATGGCAAGTCGGGCAGCATGTAGTAGAGTCGTCGCCGCATCATTGCTCCTTCATTTCTCCCTATGTCTATTCGTTATAGGCCGCCCCCGGCGGAATGCAATGCTGGCCCGGCCACTTTTCCGGCCTTTCCCGTAATTATTCTTCGCCCTGCAATACAAGTTATTGAATTATAAAAGCTTTTTCGTGGCGAAAAAACGCTGCGGTGCGCGTTGCAGCCTGCTTTTTGGTACAATTCCGCCCTATGAACGCCCCACTGAACCTCTTCGCGACCGTGCCCAAGCGGTCTGCCCGCGCCCCTGTCGCGCCTTTCCTGCCCATGTCTCGCGCCGAAATGGACAAGCTGGGCTGGGATGAATGCGACATCATCCTCGTCACGGGTGACGCCTACATCGACCACCCCAGCTTCGGCATGGCGCTGGTCGGCCGCCTGCTGGAAGCGCAGGGATTCCGGGTGGGCATCATCAGCCAGCCCGACTGGCAATCGGCGGACGCGTTCCGCGCGCTCGGCCGGCCGCGCCTGTATTTCGGCATTACGGCCGGCAATATGGATTCGATGGTCAACCGCTACACCTCGGACCGCAAGATCCGCTCGGACGATGCGTATACCCCGAACGGCGAGCCGAACAAGCGCCCGGACCGCGCGGTCAGCGTGTATGCGCACCGGGCCCGCGAAGCGTTCCCGGGCACGCCGGTGATCATCGGCAGCATCGAGGCATCGCTGCGCCGCATCGCCCATTACGATTACTGGTCGGACAAGGTGCGCAAGTCGGTGCTGATCGATTCGAAGGCCGACCTGCTGATCTTCGGTAACGCCGAACGTGCGCTGGTGGACCTGACGCACCGCATGGCGAAGGGCGAGGACATCAGGTCGATCAAGGACCTGCGCGGTACCGCCTTCCTGGTGCCGCAGGGCTGGCTGCCATCGGAAGAGTGGGGCGTGCACAATTCGAGCCGCGTGGACGTGCCCGGCAGGGTCGACCCGCATCCCGACCCGTATGCGATGGCGCAGGAAGACAAGGCCGCGTGCGCCACCGAGAACGCCCAGCCGGAACCGGTGCTGAAGCCGATCCGCATCATGAGCCGTGAAGAGCGCCAGGCGATGGCGAAGGAAAAGCACAACCGCACCGTGGTGCGGCTGCCGTCGTACGAAACCGTCAGCACCGAGCCGGTGATGTATGCGCACGCCTCGCGCGTGTTCCACCTGGAGTCGAATCCCGGCAATGCCCGGGCGATGGTGCAGCAGCACGGCGACCGCGACGTGTGGATCAACCCGCCGCCGCTGCCGCTGGCGATGGACGAGATGGATGGCGTGTACGACATGAATTATGCGCGCGCGCCGCACCCGGCCTATGGCAACGCGCGCATTCCTGCCTGGGAAATGATCCGTTTCTCGGTCAACATCATGCGCGGCTGCTTCGGCGGCTGCACCTTCTGCTCGATCACGGAACATGAAGGCCGCATCATCCAGAGCCGCTCCGAACCGTCGATCCTGCGCGAGATCGAGCACATCCGCGACAAGACCAAAGGCTTCACGGGCACCATTTCCGACCTGGGCGGCCCCACGGCCAATATGTACCGCCTGGCCTGCAAGGAAAAAACGATCGAGGAATCGTGCCGCCGCCTGTCGTGCGTGTATCCGTCGATCTGTTCCAACCTGGGCACCGATCACAGCAAGCTGATCCAGCTGTACCGCAAGGCGCGCGCGATTCCCGGCGTGAAGAAGATCCTGGTCAGTTCCGGCCTGCGCTACGACCTGGCCGTGCGCTCGCCCGAGTATGTGAAGGAGCTGGTCACGCACCACGTCGGCGGCCTGCTGAAGATCGCGCCGGAGCACACGGAAACCAATGTGCTGTCGAAGATGATGAAGCCGGGCATCGGCGCCTATGACGAGTTCAAGGCGATGTTCGAGAAGTTTTCGCTGGAAGCCGGCAAGAAGCAGTACCTGATCCCATACTTCATCGCCGCCCACCCGGGCACGACCGATGAGGACATGCTGAACCTGGCGCTGTGGCTGAAGAAGAACAACTTCCGCCTCGACCAGGTGCAAACCTTCATGCCCACGCCGATGGCGATGGCAACCACGATGTACCACAGCCGCAAGAACCCGCTGAAGAAGGTCACCGGCGACTCGGAAGTGGTGGAAACGCCGCGCACGGCCAAGGTGCGCAAGGCGCACAAGGCGTTCCTGCGCTACTACGATCCGGCCAACTGGGCGATCCTGCGCGAAACGCTGAAGGCCATGGGCCGCGGCGACCTGATCGGTAACGGCGAGAAGCACCTGATCCCGGCATGGACGCCGGGCGAGGAAACCATGACGGCGGCACCGGAAGGCAAGCGCGCCATGCCAACGCTCGCGCCGGGTGCGCAGCGTGGTGCCCGGCCGGGCCAGCAGGCCGTTGCCGGTCGCGCGGCGCCGCCGCGCGGCGGCCGCCCGAACGCACTGACCGGTTCGATGACGGCACGCGAGACGGTGGAAACCAAGGCCCGCGCCTCGATCCTCGACACGATCAAGGTGAAACCCAAGACCGCGCCGAAGCCCGTCGGCAAGGGCCGCCGCTAGGCGGTATCCTGCAAGGCAGTTCTGCCAGGCGGGCAAGTGTTTGCCCGCCTGGTTGTTACCTGCCTGGTTATTACCTGCCTGGTTATTACCTGCCTGGTGGCTGGCCGATGGCCAGCCGTGGCGCGCAATGCGGCACGAAAACCACATCCGGGCCGGGGGGCACGGGCTCAACCATTAAACCGGCCGGATCGGCGTTACAATCGGCCATCGCCGCGGCCACGGGCCGTCCCTCGAACGAGCCGCCGCCTTCCGTGCCACCTGACTTCCATCCGCTGCTTCCAGTTCGCCGTGCCGCCACCAGCCTGCTGCTGGCGCTTGGTGCTGCGCTGTGTGTCACGCTGTGTGCCATAACTGTGCCGGCGCATGCGCAAGACAAGGTCGTGCTGCAGTTGAAGCATACCCATCAGTTCCAGTTCGCCGGCTACTACGCCGCGGTGGAAAAAGGCTTTTACCGCGATGCGGGCCTGGAAGTGCAGATCACCGAAGGCGGCGATGCCGAAGCGCCGCTGCGCGAAGTACTGGCCGGCCGCGCGCAATACGGTACCGGCAGCAGCTCGCTGCTGCTGGCCCGTCTGTCGGGCAAGCCCGTTGTCGTGCTGGGCGTGATCTTCCAGCACTCGGCCTATGCGCTGGCGATGCGGCAGGGCGGCAAGACGCCCGACATCCGCCGGCTGATCGGCAAGCGCGTAATGCTCGGGCCGCTCTCGGCACCGTTGAGCCATGCCGACGAGCTGTCCGCCTACCTGAAGCGCGAAGGGGTGGCGCTGGAGCAGCTGCAGCGTATCGAGCACAGCTACGATCCCGCTGACTTGATACAGGGGCGCGTGGATGCGGTATCGATCCACACCACCAACGAGACGGATTATCTCGACCGGGCCGGCTTCCCTTACGATATCTTCAGCCCGCGTGCCGCCGGCATCGATTTCTACGGCGACAACCTGTTCACTAGCGAGCACGAGCTGAATGGCAACCCGGACCGCGTCAAGGCATTCCGCGCCGCCAGCCTGCGCGGCTGGCAATATGCGATGGCCCACCAGGAGGAAATCGCCGACCTGATCCTGGCAAGATATTCGCGCCGCCATGACCGCCAGCACCTGCTGTATGAAGCCCGGCAGATGGTGCCGCTGGTGCAGCCTGTGCTGGTGGAAATCGGCTACATGAATCCCGAGCGCTGGCGGCACATCGCCGATGTCTATGCCGACCTCGGGCTGCTGCCGAAACGCGTCACGTTCAGCGGCTTCCTGTACAACGCCGCGCCGGGCACCGACCTCACCTGGCTGTACCGCATCGGCGGCGGCGCCATCCTGCTACTGCTGCTCGGTGCCGCGATCCACTTCGCGCTGCTGGCGCGCGAGCGGCGCCGCTCGGCGGACGTGATCCGGGCCGGCGAGGAACGTTTCCGCACGATGTTCGAGGCTTCGCCGATCGGCATCGCGCTGATCGACGGCGCCAGCGGCACCTTTTCCGATGTCAATCCCCGCTACCGTGAAATCGCCGGGCGTTCGGAGGACGCCTTTGTCCACCATGGCTGGCTCGACTTCGTGCACCCGGATGACGTGGCCGGCTGGACCTTGCAGATGGGCCGCCTGGCGGCCGGCGACGTGGCGGAATTTCGCACCACGTTGCGGCTGGTCCGCGCCGACGGCTCCACCGTATGGGTGGAAGCATCGGTGGTGCCGCTGCAGGCCGGCCCGCACCTGAAGCTGTGCATGATCGAGGACGTGACGGACCAGAAGAAAACCGAGGCACTGATCTGGCAGCAGGCCAACTTCGATCCGCTCACGCAGCTGCCGAACCGCCGCATGTTCCTCGACCGGCTGCAGCAGAACGTGGTGAAGAGCCGGCGCGACGGCTCGCGCATCGCGATCCTGTTCATCGACCTGGATCACTTCAAGGAAGTCAACGACACGCTGGGCCATCACCAGGGCGACGTGCTGCTGGTGGACGCGGCGCGCCGCATTGCCGGCTGCGTGCGCGAGTCCGACACCGTGGCACGCCTGGGCGGCGACGAGTTCACCGTGATCCTGACCGAGCTGCAGCTGGCCGACCGGGTCGATGCCATCGCGCAGAACATCATCGACAGCCTGCTGGCGCCGTTCCAGCTGGGCCTGGAGCAGGCATTCATCTCCGCCAGCATCGGCATCACGCTGTACCCGGACGATGCCGCCAGCATGGAAGACCTGCTCAAGCATGCCGACCAGGCGATGTATGCCGCCAAGGGCGCCGGCCGCAACCGCTTCAGCTACTTCACGCCGGCACTGCAGGTGGCGGCCGTGAACCGCATGCGGCTCACCAACGACCTGCGCAGCGCTATCAAGGGCGACCAGCTGAAGCTGTATTTCCAGCCGATCGTGGACCTGAGGACGGGCCGCATCCGCAAAGCCGAGGCGCTGCTGCGCTGGCAGCATCCGCAGCGCGGCCTCGTCAGCCCGCTCGAGTTCATTCCGCTGGCGGAAAGTTCCGGCCTGATCGTCGATATC
>DASVVD010000903.1:0-4872 GCA_036386715.1 Pseudoduganella sp. | reverse complement strand
CGCGACAGACCCGAACTGCATCCCGCTGTGCAGGTTACCGGGGCGGATTCCAACCATGCTTCAGATATTTGGAGCGATGGTGGGAAACCGGGTATAATTGCCGGCTGTCGATTATTGTAACTCTCCCTGCAGGCCGTTTTTGTTTAAAGGTCTCTGGTTGTAGGGTTGCGGATCAAAAAGAATTTGCGGGATCAAATCCGCAACATGTAGTGGCCCAGCAGCCGCTGCATCAACAAGTGAAAGCAGGCACCCAAGCGCGACGTGTTGTTGCCACCTGCAATCCTGTTATTTGGAGCTGCCTGCGAGGGCAGATGTGTTATGCCAAAAATGAAGACCAAAAGCTCTGCGAAGAAGCGTTTTCGCGTGCGTCCGGGTGGTACCGTCAAATCGGGTATGGCGTTCAAGCGTCACATCCTGACCAAGAAAACCACCAAAAACAAGCGTCAGCTGCGTGGCACCCGTAACATCAATGCGTCCGACGTCACCAGCGTCCTGCGCATGATGCCGTCCGCTTAATCTCACACTCATTAAGGAGCTACTATGCCTCGAGTAAAACGTGGGGTTACCGCGCGTGCCCGTCATAAAAAAGTATTAAACCAGGCCAAGGGTTACCGTGGTCGTCGCAGCAAGGTTTACCGTATTGCCAAGCAAGCAGTCATGCGCGCTGGCCAGTACGCCTACCGCGACCGTCGTAACAAGAAGCGCGTCTTCCGCGCACTGTGGATCACCCGTATCAACGCGGCTTCGCGTGAACACGGCCTGACCTACAGCGTCTTCATGAACGGCCTGAAGAAAGCCGCTATCGAACTGGACCGTAAAGTCCTGGCCGATATGGCTGTGATGGACAAGCCGGCGTTTGCCGCGATTGTCAACGCCGTGAAAGCAAAGATCGCTGCTGCTTAATTTTTAAAAAAGCAATAGCAATCGATTGTTGCGCGCTGCCCGACGGGTGGCGCGAAGAGCGGGGCACGGGATAACGACCGGTGCCCCGTTTTACATTTCCAGCATAGGAAAATCAGTCGGATGAACTCCCTCGAACAAATCGTTTCCGTCGCGCAGGCTGACTTTCTCGCCGCCGCGGATGCCGCCGCACTTGAAAATGCCAAAGCCAGGTATCTTGGCAAGACTGGCCAGATTACCGAACTGATGAAGGGCCTCGGCAAGCTCGCACCCGAGGAAAAGAAAGCGCAAGGCGCACTCATCAACGCCGCCAAGGGCCAGATCGAGGCCGCACTGACCGCACGCCGCGATGCGCTGGCCGATGCGCAGCTGCAGGGGCGCCTGAATGCCGAAGCGATCGACGTGACCTTGCCCGGCCGCGGCCGCGCTCCCGGTGGACTGCACCCGGTGATGCGCACGTGGGAGCGGGTCGAGGCGATCTTCCGCTCGATCGGCTTCGACGTCGCCGCCGGCCCTGAAATCGAGACCGACTGGACCAACTTCACCGCATTGAACAGCCCGGAAAACCACCCGGCCCGTTCGATGCAGGACACGTTCTATATCGAAGGCAACGACTCGACCGGCAAGCCCCTGCTGCTGCGCACGCACACCAGCCCGATGCAGGTGCGCTACGCACGCAGCCACCAGCCGCCGATCAAGGTGATCGCGCCGGGCCGCACCTACCGCGTCGACAGCGATGCCACGCACTCGCCCATGTTCCACCAGGTCGAAGGCCTGTGGATCGCCGAGAACATCAGCTTTGCCGACCTGAAGGGTGTGTACCTGAACTTCGTGAAGGCCTTCTTTGAAACGGACGACCTGGAAGTGCGCTTCCGCCCGTCCTACTTCCCGTTTACCGAACCGTCGGCCGAGATCGACATCGCCTTCGGCTCCGGCCCGCTGAAGGGGCGCTGGCTGGAAGTGTCCGGCTCGGGCCAGGTGCACCCGAATGTCGTGCGCAATTTCGGGCTGGACCCGGAAAAATACATCGGCTTCGCGTTCGGCTCCGGCCTCGAGCGCCTGACGATGCTGCGCTATGGCGTCAACGACCTGCGCCTGTTCTACGAAGGCGACCTGCGTTTCCTGAAACAGTTCAACTGAGCAGCGCAACTGAGTAGATCAACTGAGTAGATCAACCAAGAATACTGAAGGCTGAAAATGCAATTCTCCGAAAACTGGCTCCGTACGATGGTCGATCCGAAGATGAATTCGGATGAGCTGTCCCACCTGCTGACGATGTCCGGCCTGGAAGTGGAAGAAGTGGAGCCCGTCGCCCCGCCGTTCACCAACGTCGTGGTCGGCCACGTGCGCGAAGTGCAGAAGCACCCCAACGCGGACCGCCTGAATGTCTGCCAGGTCGACGTGGGCACCGGCACGCTGCTCAACATCGTCTGCGGCGCGCCGAACGTGCGCGAAGGCCTGCGCGTGGCTTGCGCGACCGCCGGCGCGGTGCTGCCGCCGGGCGCGGATGGCAAGCCGTTCGTCATCAAGGTGGGCCAGCTGCGCGGCGTCGAGTCGCAGGGCATGCTGTGTTCGGCACGGGAACTGAAGCTCTCCGAGGACCACGGCGGCCTGCTGGAACTGCCGGACGACGCGCCGGTGGGCACCAACTTCCGCGACTACTACGCGCTGGATGACCTGAAGTTCACCATCAAGCTCACGCCGAACAAGGCCGACTGCCTGTCCGTGCTGGGCGTGGCGCGCGAAGTGTCGGCGCTGACCGGTACGCCGCTGGTTGCGCCGCAGAGCGCTGCCGCCGCGGTCACGCTGGATGAAACGCTGCCGGTGAAAATCGGCGCGCCGGACCTGTGCGGCCGCTTTGCCGGCCGCGTGATCCGCAACCTCGATGCCAGGGCCGCCACGCCGGACTGGATGAAGCAGCGCCTCGAGCGCAGCGGCCAGCGTTCGCTGTCGGCGCTGGTCGACATCTCGAACTACGTGATGCTGGAGCTGGGCCGTCCGTCGCACGTGTTCGACCTGGACAAGATCCATGGCGGCCTCGAGGTGCGCTGGGGCAGGACGGGCGAGTCGCTCAAACTGCTCAACGGCAACACCGTTCCGGTGGACGAATGGGTCGGCGTGGTCGCCGACGAGCAGCATGTGGAATCGCTGGCCGGCATCATGGGCGGCGACGCCACCGCCGTATCGCTGGAGACCACCAATGTCTACCTGGAAGCCGCTTTCTGGTGGCCGAACGCGATCCAGGGCCGCGCCCGCAAGTACAACTTCTCGACCGATGCGGCGCACCGCTTCGAGCGCGGCGTCGATTACGCCACGATTCCCGAGCACATCGAACGCATCACCGCGCTGATCCTGGAAATCTGCGGCACGGCCGAGACAAAAGTGGGCCCGGTCGACGACCAGGTCGTCAACCTGCCGGAGCGCCTGCCGGTACGGCTGCGCACCGCACGCGCCCAGAAGGTGATCGGCGTGCCGCTGACCGACGAGATCGTTGCCGACATCTTCACGCGCCTGGCATTGCCGTTCACACTTGAAAACAACGTGTTCTCCGTGACGGCGCCGAGCTACCGCTTCGATATCGAAATCGAGGAAGACCTGATCGAGGAAGTGGCACGCGTGTACGGTTTCGAGAACATCCCGACCCGCGCGCCGGTGGCCGAGAATACGATGCAGATCGCGCCGGAAAACACCCGCTCGATTTTCGCCGTGCGGCACCAGCTGGCCGACCTGGGTTACCAGGAAGTGGTCAACATGAGCTTCGTGGAAGCGCAGTGGGAGCTCGATTTCAACGGCAATGCGGAGCCGATCAGGCTGCAGAACCCGATTGCCAGCCAGCTGTCCGTCATGCGCTCGTCGCTGATCGGCAGCCTGGTCGCCAACGTGCGCTACAACGTCAACCGCAAGGCGCCGCGCGTGCGCGTGTTCGAGGTGGGCGCCGTCTACAAGCGTGACGGCGCGGTGCAGGACGGCGCACTGACGGTGGCCGGCTACGACCAGCCGCAGCGCGTGGGCGCGATCGCCTACGGCCCGCAGGCCGACGAACAGTGGGGCCTGCCGACGACCGATGCCGATTTCTTCGACGTCAAGGCCGACCTGGAAGCCTTGTTCGCCCCCGCACGGCTGCGTTTCGCCAAGCTGGAGCATCCAGCCCTGCATCCCGGCCGTGCCGCCTCGGTGGCGCTGGACGGCAAGGTCATCGGCTTCATCGGCGAGCTGCATCCGCGCTGGCTGCAGAAATACGACTTGCCGAAAGCCCCGGTGGTCTTCGAGGTCGATGCAGTCGCCCTGCAGCAGCGCGAAGTGCCGCGCCATGCCGAGATCTCGAAGTTCCCCGGCAGCAGCCGTGACCTGGCGCTGGTGGTGCCGCACGCCGTGGCGGCGCAGGACCTGCTCGACATTTTCCAGGCCGCGGTTGCCGCGAGCGAGCACGGGCGCATTGTGCAAGCCATTGTTTTATTTGATGAATACCGTGGCGTCGGACTCGGGTCGGACGAAAAATCGCTTGCTTTCCGCTTTAGCTTGCAAGATACTCAAACGACCCTGCAGGACGAAATTGTCGACGCATTGATGGGCTCGATCGCTGATGCGGCAACGCAAAATCTGGGTGCAAAGCTGCGCAAATAAGTGGCGTCATCGAGCCGGGTCAGACTGGAGTCCAGGCTGTATTCAGCTTGGATCCAGGCCGGAGTCGGCCCGGGATCGGACGGATTCCAGCCACTGACGTTCGCGTCGGTCCAGGTATCAGCGCGTCGATCGTTCCGTGCGGCGTTAGCAAGGCAAGAACTGCTGTGGTAACTTAGGCATACCTTAAGCACGGCAGTAATTACCGGTGCAAGACTTCCGTGCACTGCAGCATTCATTCAGAATAGTTAATATTCGCGTCGTATTCAGTGCTTATCTTCAGCGCATCATCTTCACTTCATCAGCGGGTCCGGCATGCCGGACCCCGTATTTTGTAAAGGCAGGGCAGCA